>JAFTYS010000050.1 GCA_017461285.1 Bacteroidales bacterium
CTTCAGGGTATCTGCCAGGGTCTCTGGCTCACAGCTACCGCTATCGGTAACCTGTTCATCGCCCTTGGTGTGACAATGCTCAATTCATTCCCTCAGCAGTGGATGTGCTGGGCAGTATTCGCAGGTTTCTGCCTCATCTCGATGGGCGTGATGCTCGGCATGGTGAAGTGGCTCGAGAGAGTTGCCAAATAGCAGACAAACAATCAATTAAAAGATAAATTATGTTCAAAGGTCAACCAAAAGGACTCTTTGCCCTCGCGCTCGCCAATACAGGTGAGCGCTTCGGCTATTACACAATGCTGGCCATCTTCCTCCTGTTCATCCAGGCGAAGTTCGGTTTCAGCGCAGCTGCGGCAACGCAGATTTATGGTATCTTCCTTGCGGGAGTTTATTTCATGCCTTTCTTCGGCGGTATCCTCGCTGACAAGATCGGTTACGGAAAGTGCGTCACCATCGGTATCGGCGTCATGTTCCTCGGCTATCTCTGCCTTGCGATCCCTACCCCAGCTGACATTACCGGCAAGATCATGATGTTCGGTGCGCTCACCCTCATCGCAATCGGTACCGGACTCTTCAAGGGTAACCTCCAGGTGATGGTAGGTAATCTCTACGATGATCCTAAGTACTCATCAAGACGTGACGCCGCATTCAGCCTCTTCTACATGGCCATCAACGTAGGTTCGATGTTCGCGCCTTCTATGGCAAAGGCTATGACCAACTGGTCACTCAGCAAGTACGACCTCGTCTACAACGCAAACGTTCCAGCTCTCGCCCATCAGATGATGGACGGCACGATCACTCCTGACAACCTCGCAAACCTCCAGAGCATCGCTGCGACAATGCCGGGAGCTGCTGGCATGGACATGGCCGCATTCGCACCATACTACATCGAAAGGCTTTCTACTGCATACAACGGCGGCTTCGCTGTAGCATGCGTATCACTCATCCTTTCCGTACTCATCTACTACGGATGCCGTTCATGGTTCAAGCACGCTGACGTAAACGCAAAGCAGGCGAAGGCTGCAAACCCTGCAGCAGAGGTAGAGCTCACACCGGCACAGACAAAGAGCCGCATCGGAGCCCTCATCTTCGTATTTGCAGTGGTAATCTTCTTCTGGATGGCATTCCACCAGAACGGTGCGACAATGACACTCTTCGCGCGCGACTATACAGCAAGCAGCACCACAGGTATCCTCAGGATAGGATTCAACATCTGGTGCCTCGCTATCATCGCGCTTTCTGTCTATACCCTCTTCAATGTATTCCAGGCTGAAACAAAGAAGGCAAAAATCACTTCAGGAGCCATCACAGCAGGCCTCTGGGCACTTGCGGCCGTCCTCTATATGAGAATGCCTGAGACAGTAGGTATCCAGCCATCTGACTTCCAGCAGTTCAATCCATTCTACGTGGTAGCACTCACACCGGTATCACTTGCCATCTTCGGCGCTCTTGCAAAGAAGGGCAAGGAGCCTTCTGCACCTCGTAAGATCGGTCTCGGAATGCTTGTGGCAGCTGCCGGCTTCCTTATCCTCACACTCGGCTCGTTCGGTCTTGCATCCCCTAAGGAGCTCGGCGGAACAGTAAGCCCTGACCTCGTATCACCTACATGGCTCATCTCGACATACCTCGTGCTCACATTCGCAGAGCTTCTCCTTTCACCTATGGGTATCTCATTCGTGTCAAAGGTTGCTCCTCCGAAGTACAAGGGTATGATGATGGGAGGATGGTTCGCAGCTACAGCCATCGGAAACTACCTTGTGACAGTTCCTGGCCTCCTCTGGATGAAGATTCCTCTCTGGTCTATCTGGGTTGTACTCATCACAATCTGCGTCCTTGCAGGTATCTTTATGTTCGCGAACATGAAGCGCATCGAGTCTGCAACCGAGTAAGGAACAGCAGATCATAGATATTTTGACCGGTTACACTGATGTGCAGCCGGTCTTTTTTATTATATTTGCATGATATATGGACACCGCACTCAAGGAGACCCTGATCGGGTGGGCTCAGGAATATAATGACCCGAAATACTTCCAGGAAGACCCTATAATCTTCCCGACGAGGCTTGCACGCAAGTATGAAGCCGGCGAGGCTTCGCTGGCCGATGTCGAGATTGCGGCCCTGCTGGCGGCACATCTTGCATGGGGACGCCGTGCGATGATCGTGCGTGACTGCGGCAGAATGTTCGACGAGATGTGCTGGAGGCCATATGACTATGTCATGAACGGAGAATACCGTGACGAAAACGCGAGTCTGCACAGGACCATCAAGTGGAGCGAGTTCGCTGCGATATGCGGAAGGCTCCGGAGCCTGTACGAAGTCCGTGGCTCATTGGAAGGCCTTTCGGACGCAGAAATCAGGGTCAACGTGTTCGGGCAGAAGGAAGACCGCAAGGCACCGAACAAGAAGATCAGCATGATGCGCAGATGGCTGGTCCGCGACGACGGAAAGGTCGACCTCGGAGTATGGAAGAATTCCGACAAGAAGGCTCTCATACTGCCTCTGGATGTACATGTATATGACCAGGCCACGGCCCTCGGGCTGACATCACGCAAGCAGAAGGACATCGTGACGGCCCGGGAGATTACCGACTCCTTCAAGGACATATGGCCTGACGACCCATGCCTCGGCGACTTCGCCCTTTTCGGCTACGGTGTCACCCACAAATAGTCCTGTCAACAACCTTAAAAGCACGAAAACGCCTGTTTTTGTTCTTTTGAAGCCTGAAAATGCTTTCAAAAGCACGAAAACGACCATTTTTGTTCTTTTAAATTTATACAATTGCAAATTATGCCACGTTTATATATAATATCAGGATGCAACGGAGCAGGAAAGACCACCGCTTCCTACTCGCTGCTGC
The DNA here is from genome assembly GCA_017461285.1 of Bacteroidales bacterium. The sequence goes on from JAFTYS010000050.1 coordinate 2,858, forward strand.
CGGAGATGCTGGACTGCAGGGAGTTCGTGAATTCGGATGAGTTTGCAAAAGGCCTATCCCCTTTCGACCCGTCGAAGGCATCGATCCAGGCCAGCAGGTACATGCTAATGAAGATCAGGTACCTTCTCCGCAAGCAGATGGACTTCGCCGTCGAGACGACTCTGGCCACAAGGACGCTTCTCAAGACAGTCAGGATGGCACAGGATGCAGGATATACGGTCACCCTGCTGTATTTCTGGCTCAATTCTCCCGAACTTGCGGTCGAAAGAGTACGAGCACGCGTAGAGGCAGGAGGCCACAATATCCCGGAAGAGACAATCAGAAGAAGATACAACGTCGGCATCTATTATTTCTTCAATTCATATGCTCCGATATGTGAAAGATGGATCCTGGCAGACAATTCGCAGATTCCGTTCCGTGTCATCGCCGAGGGTTCGAAGAACGAGACCATGAACATCAGGGACGAGGAAACATATGCAAAGATCAAGGCCATCGCTGATGACAGGAAAAAGATTGTAGAAGAGACGGGAGAGATATTATCCCTTTAAGAACAAGGACAGTGGAAAAGAATATTTATCTGAACATATTCAAGGTGACGGAGCCGCAGCTGCAGACTCTTGCAGCGACGGCTCTTGCTCATGGAGGAGACTATTGCGACCTGTATTTCGAGCATACGACATTCTTCAACCTTCTGCTGAAGGACGGAGTTGTATCATCAGGAGGATTCCATACCGATTTCGGAGCCGGAATCAGAGTCCTGAAAGGTGAGAAGACAGGCTATGCATA
>JAFTYS010000051.1 GCA_017461285.1 Bacteroidales bacterium
AAGAGGGAAGGTGTGTCGCTTAAGGTAGATAAGATCAAGGAGGAGCTCAAGGCCTTGAATGCGGAACGTGACGATCTTCGCAAGCGTTGGGACGAGGAGAAGGGCATCCTGTCGGAGCTTCAGCACCAGAGGCAGAAGATAGAGGACTACAGGATCGAAGCTCATAATGCGGAAAGGACCGGCGATTATGGTAAGGTCGCCGAGATCCGTTATGGAAAGATGGCGGAAGCCCAGAAGAAGATCGATGAGCTTACAGCCCGTCAGGCTGCCATCAAGGACCCTATCATCACGGAGGCTGTGACTCCGGAGGATATCGCCGAGGTCGTGGCTAAATGGACCGGCATTCCTGTACGCAGGATGCTCGAAAGCGAAAGGGAGAAGCTGCTCCGGATGGAGGCCGAGCTTCATAAGAGGGTTGTGGGTCAGGATATGGCTATTGAGGCCGTTGCAGATGCGGTGCGTCGTTCGCGTGCAGGCCTTCAGAATGAAAAGAGGCCTATCGGTTCATTCCTTTTCATGGGTACGACTGGTGTCGGAAAGACCGAACTTGCGAAGGCTCTGGCCGAGTTCCTCTTCAATGACGAGAACATGATGACACGTATCGACATGAGCGAGTATCAGGAGAGGCATTCCGTGAGCCGTCTCGTAGGTGCGCCTCCGGGATATGTTGGTTATGACGAGGGTGGACAGCTGACTGAGGCCGTAAGGCGCAAGCCGTATTCGGTGGTGCTTCTTGATGAGATCGAAAAGGCGCATCCTGATGTGTTCAACACCCTTCTCCAGGTGCTCGATGACGGCCGTCTGACCGACAACAAGGGACGTACGGTAGATTTCAAGAACACGATACTTATCATGACATCGAATGTCGGTGCGGATATCATCCAGACCTTCATGGAGCATCTTCCCGTTGAGGGCGAAGAACGGCAGACCATGCTTGCAGACTGCCGCAATGAGGTGCTTGAGGTCCTGAAACGCACTGTCCGTCCGGAATTCCTCAACAGGATCGACGAGGTCATAATGTTCGAGCCTCTCTCGCAGAACGACATCAGGGAGATCCTCCGCATGCAGATGCGTGATCTTCAGGCCAAGCTTTCGGAGAACGGCGTGACCGTGGAGTTCACAGCGGAATTCGAGGATTACATGAGCACCAAGGGCTATGAGCCTGCATACGGCGCCCGCCCTATCAAGCGTCTCATGCAGAAGGAACTGATAAACATCCTTGCCAAGTCCATCCTTGACGGCCATGTCCGCCGCGACTCCGTCATCATGATCGGTGTCCAGGACGGCCAGATCACCGTCAGTGACAAATGATGCGTGGAGCGTAACTAATTGTAGTTCAGTAATATGCTAGAAGCCACGTGCTCCCCTTTGGCGGCACGTGGCTTCTAGCATATTGCTGATAATCAGGGGGTTACACTCCACGGATAAACCGATTAAGAGAGCAGTTTCTTGACCATTGCGGAGATGGCTCGTCCGTCTGCGAGGCCGGCGAGCTTCTTTGTGGCAACGCCCATGACCTTGCCCATTTCCTGTGGCTTGGTGGCTCCGACTTCAGCGATGATCTTTGCAAGTTCGGCTTCGAGCTCGGTCTCTGAAAGCTGTTTAGGAAGATATACCTCCATTGCAGCTGCTTCAGCGAGTTCGTTTTCCGCAAGTTCAGGGCGTCCGGCGTCGTTGTACTGCTGGGCGCTTTCCTTGCGCTGCTTGACGAGTTTCTGGATGATCTTGACGATGGCTGCATCATCGACTTCTCCTGTTGCTCCTTCTGCGGTCTTGGCGAGCATGATGGCTGCCTTGATGGCTCTGAGCGATGCGAGACGTACGGTCTCCTTTGCTTTCATTGCCGATACCATGTCGGCCTGTATTCTTTTTTCCATATGGTGTTTCTTTTAGGTCCCCGATCAGACCGGGGAGACTGTTAACGATACTTTTCAAATTCCGGCATTGCTATGCCCGAGATGAAATCCTTGAATTTCTTGTCGTCCTTCGGACAGATGACCAGCACGTCGTCGGTAT
>JAFTYS010000052.1 GCA_017461285.1 Bacteroidales bacterium
CCAGAGATGGACCCTTACAGTGGTTCCTGAGGCTGGCGGATACGTAGGAGGTCAGTACTACAAGATCCAGATCGAGGGTACAGACAAGACTCTTGCTGCGACTGAGGATCTTGACGTGACAGTAGCTCCGGCATATGATGGCTCGGATGCCCAGCTCTGGAGAATCGAGCAGGCTGTCGACGGAACATACCGTATCATGCCTAAGTCGACTCCTGGTTATGTCCTCACTTCTGTTGCTGACAGCACTCCTTCTCTCGCGAAGTGGGATTTCAACAGCGACAACTGCAAGTGGAACTTCATCGCGAAGTAACAGTTATGAAACGTATATTCCATGCATTGCTGGTACTGGCTGTAATTACAGCCTGTACCGGCAATCCTGCTTCAGAGACGGCAGGTCCCCAGAGCGCTTCTACAAATGCTCCGGGATGTGAATGGCCGAAGGTCAATCCTGATCTCAGCGTCGAGTTCAAGGTTGAGCTTCCGGATGCTGATAAGGTAGCTGTAGATATATGCGGCGAGATCTATTCCATGTCAAAGGATGAGGACGGCTTATGGACAGTGACTGTCGACCCGCAGGAACCGGGCTTCCATTATTATTTCCTGATCATTGACGGAAAACGCGTCGCCGATCCTTGCAGCCAGCATTTCTATGGCTGCGCGACAATGGCCAGCGGTATAGATATCCCTGAAGCCGGATGTGACTTCTACCTTCCTGACGGGAATGTGCCTCGCGGAGAAGTCCGCAGGGAGCGTTACTGGTCGAGAGTGGAAGACGGTGCGCGTGTGTGCTATGTGTATGTTCCTGCAGAATACGGACAGAACCCTCTGAAACGTTATCCTGTGCTCTATCTGCAGCATGGCGGCGGCGAGGATGAGACAGGCTGGATAAGGCAGGGCAAGACAGATGTCATAATGGACAGGCTTATAGCTCAGGGTCTGGCTGAACCGATGCTTATCGTGATGGAATTCGGCCAGTCCGGCGGCGATTTCGGAAAGATCCTTCTTGAGGAGACCATCCCTATGATCGACTCAAAGTTCAGGACCATTGCTGACAGCAGACACCGTGCGATGGCAGGCCTTTCGATGGGTGGCGGCCAGTCATGGTCAATCGGACTTAAGCACCCTGAAGTGTTCGCTAACATCGGAATCTTCTCTTCAGGAATGTTCGGAGGAGTACGTTACGCCCCTTTCGATCTTGAAACGGAACTTCCTGAACTCCTTGCCGATCCTGCTGCATTCAATGACAATCTGGATCTTTTCTATATCTCATGCGGCGAGACAGACCCTCGTATCACTCATACCCAGGCTGCTGTAGAGACCATGAGGGAAAAGGGCGCTGAGATCCATTTCTCTGCCTTCCCGGGTGGACATGAGTGGCAGCCATGGAGGAAGTCCATCCATGAGTTTGCACAGCTGGTTTTCAAGAACAACTAAAGAAATATTACCATGAAGAGAATCTTTTCTTTCCTATCATTCCTGATGTGCTCTCTTGCGCTTCAGGCGCAGCCTGCCGGAGGTTTCGGAGGCTGGCAGATGCCGAAGATAGATGTGCATTGCTCCGAGAAGTTCGCGGATATCGATTATGTCGGTGACGATCAGGTTTATCACAAGCTTGACATATATATACCGAAGGTGGAGAAAGAGGCTTACCCTGTCGCTGTCCATATTTATGGAAGTGCGTGGTTCTCGAACAGCTCCAAGAACATGGCGGATCTCGGCACTATCGTGAATGCGCTTCTCGATGCAGGATATGCCGTCGTGACTCCGAACCATCGTTCGTCTATGGACGCCAAGTTCCCTGCACAGATCCATGATATCAAGGCGGTGATCCGTTTCGTACGTGGAAATGCCGAAAAATACATGTTCGACACAGATTTCATCGTGACTTCAGGCTTCTCTTCTGGAGCTCACCTTGCATCGCTTGCGGCGACAAGCTGCGGCGTGGCGGAGCTTGAGGGTTCTCTTGGCGCCTATACGGATTACAGCAGCCTCGTTGATGCGGCATGCTGCTGGTCAGGCCCTACCGACCTCAATTTCATGAGC
>JAFTYS010000053.1 GCA_017461285.1 Bacteroidales bacterium
ATGCTCGGAGTCATCGATGTCGTCGAGCATCCTGCCGAAATCTGGGTCTATGTCCCTTTCGGCATCAGGAAAATGACCATACAGCACCCGCAGCTAGGTATTCTAAGAGACTATCAGTTCCCATGTGCCATAGAGAAAGGCAGGACCTATATCATGAAGCTGACAGCAGGAAATGTCAGGACGATAGTCGAACATGCTGTGACAAGGCAGTTTCTTTATATCGAGCTTGATCCTTCAGATGCCATACTTGAAATCAATGGGAAGATAAAGGCAACTGATAACGGTGTATATCAGGAACTTATGCAGTTCGGTAAGTATACATATAAGGCCTACAGCCAGAATTATCATGACCTTGTCGGTATGGTTGAGATCTCAGACCCTGTCAATACGCATAGCCTGACCTTGAAGTTAAAGGCTGCATTCGGACATCTGTCTGTTCTACCGACAGCTCAGCAGGATCTTTCAGGAGCCGCAGTATATGTCGATGATAAATATATCGGTCAGGTTCCGATACGAGACCTTCAGTTAAGCAGCGGTTCTCATAGCATCCGAATTATAAAGGAGATGTATGAAGCCTATAATGAAACGTTCACGATAAAAGACGAGGAAAAGAAAATCCTGACCCCAAAGCTTGTATCTGATTTCGCCGAGGTCACTCTCGTTACAGGAAATGATGCCGACATATATATTAATGGCGAACGTAAAGGCAAGCATACATGGACGGGAAGGTTGGCTTCCGGATCATATCTCCTGGAGAGCCGCCAGACAGGCCATGTTTCATTCCAGATGCCGTATGACTTTTCGCGAAAGGATCATGGCCAGACTATCCGCATTCAGGATCCGACCCCGGTTTATGGATCATTAGTGATTTCTTCGACTCCTGCTAAGGCTAGGATTACCATAGATGGGGAATATGTTGGAGAAACTCCCAAATTCATTCCTAATCAGCTTATTGGCCAACATACCATTGTCGCTGAAAAGGAAGGATATGAAAAGCAGACAAAGAAAATAGAAGTGACCGAAGGCGCCGAAGCATCATTGTCGTTTACGTTGGAGACCAAGAAGGTGGCTGTAAATTCTTCGGAGAATCCGAAAGTTCCAGCAGAAATCATTACAGACAATGAAGAAGCCATCCCGTTCCAGCTGGTAGAGGAAAAGCCGTCCTTCCAGGGAGGCGATGCAAATCAATTCTCAAAATGGGTCAATCAGAGGCTTGTATATCCTGATATTGCTAGAGAAAATGGTGTTCAAGGTCGTGTAACACTTCAGTTCACCATACGTAAGGATGGGTCTCTTACAAATGTAAAAGTAATTAGAGGGCTTGATCCTGCTTTGGATAAAGAGGCCGTACGCGTTGTGTCAATGTCTCCTAAATGGACTCCAGGAATGCTGAATGGAAGAGTTGTCGCTGTGATATATACCTTCCCTGTGATATTTCGGTTACAGTAGCATCAATACTCCTCGATCCGGTTCCCTTCGGCGAACCATTGGCCTATGACGTTGACATAGTGGAGGTTATGCATGTCGGTTCCGTAGTATGAGACTAGACCTTCTTCGACGAGGCAGCGGGCGTTCTGCTCTGCTGTGTCGCCGTATAGTCCGGCAAGGGAGCCGTAGTTGCTTTGGATCTTTACTCCAGCTTCGAGGTAAGACATCAATTCACGACGGGAAAGGTAGAAGTATCTTTCCGGATGGGGGAGGAGCGGTGTCAGGCCCATCGATATGACCTTCCTGAACTCTTCCAGCGGCTTGATGTCTCCGATGTCTTCAGGATTGAAGATGGGAAGCTCCATAAGCACGAACCGGTCTTCTATCGGCATGATCCAGTTCTTTTCCAGCACTTCCGGCCATGTTTGGGGGACAAGCCTGTATTCGGCGGACATCCTTAGCTCCACGTCGATTCCACGGACATACAGGGCTTCCTGCAGCTGTTCGAATGCAGGCCTTATCGTTTCGGGAGTGTTCCTGAACTTATTGGTGATGTGCGGGGTGCAGGTGATGCGCTCGAATCCCCAGTCCTTCATGGCGGATGCAAGCGCTACAGAATCCTCCAGGTCCGTAGCACCATCGTCCAGGCCGGAAAGTATGTGGCTGTGGAAGTCCAGTTTCATCGGCTTATGAATTTTAAAAGTTCCTGATATACGAGATGTACCGGAAGTCCCATGATGGTGAAGAATGAGCCTTCTATCCTTCCGATTCCGATGTATCCGATCCATTCCTGGATGCCGTAGGCACCTGCCTTGTCGAATGGCTTGAAGTTATCCACGTAATATTCTATCTCATTATCTGATAGATTCTTGAAGGATACAATTGCAGTGTCGCTTGAAGTCCTGCATTCATGCCGGTCACGTATGGTTATGGCAGTGATGACCTTGTGGTCCCTGCCTGAAAGGAAGTGGAGCATGTCTATCGCTTCCTCCCTTGAATGTGGCTTTCCCATGACCCTGTCCCCGCAAAGGACCAGGGTGTCTGAAGTGATGAGTATCTCATCTTCTTCGAGCGGTCTGTGGAATCCGTATGACTTTCCTTCCGACAGCACTTCCGGTATGCGTTCGTGCGGAGTGTCTTTTTCGTAAACTTCTTCGAATGTGTTTCCTGTGTCGACGGTAAACTCTATATCGAGTCCCGCAAGAAGTTCCTTCCTGCGTGGAGAATTGCTGCCGAGAATTATCCTTTTGCCTTTCGTGTCCATCATATATAACTGATAAGGACCACAAAGTTATAGTATTTTCTTTACAAGTCCGAACATCTTGTACGGCATATAACGGAACGGAAGGTCGATCCATGTCCCGGTTGATATTATGCTGCGGGTATGGCTGAACGCTTCGAAACTGTCCTTGTCGTGGTAGCGTCCCATTCCGGAGTTTCCGACTCCGCCGAACGGGACGTTCTCGTTAGCTATGTGCATGATCACATCATTGATGCATCCGCCTCCCGACGAGGTCCTGCGTATGATCTCCCAGCCGTCGGATTCCTTTCCGAAGTAATAGAATGCGAGAGGCTTCTCGCGGGATGTGACGAAGTTAATGACTGTATTGTGGAAAGATCCTTCGCTTTGCTCAGGATGACAAGGGGAGATGATCTGCCCATTGTCGTCAATGGTGATGACCGGAAATACAGGACCGAAGATTTCCTCGGTCATGAGAGGGGAGTCCATGGCCACGTCTTCGATCAATGTAGGTTCTATGAACCTTTCGGCCGCATCCGTCCTTCCTCCGTATATGATCTTTCCGTCCTTGAAATATCCGGTGACGCGTTCGAAGGCCTTGTCGCTGACCATCCTGACATAGTGCCTGTCTGCCTTGATGTCTTCGCCGTGAAGGCCGCGTATCTCTTCTGCAAACGCCTTTACGAATGCTTCCTTCACGTCCTTATGAATCAGGATGTAGTCCGGTGCGATGCATGTCTGCCCGCTGTTCAATGTCTTTCCCCATGCTATTCTTTTTGCCGCAACAGCTATGTCGGCCGTCTTGTCGATTATGCATGGGCTCTTGCCTCCGAGCTCCAGCACGACCGGGATCAGGTTCTTTGCCGCAGCTGCCATCACGGTCTTCGCAAGGGCCGGACTTCCGGTAAAGAATATGAGGTCCCATCTCTGTTCGAGGAGGGCTGTGTTTACGTTCCTGTTTCCCTGTACGACCGCAATGTATCTTTCGTCGAAAGTATCGCGGATCATATCCTCTATCGCCTTTGATACCGCAGGTACATATGGCGAAGGCTTCAGTACGGCTGTACATCCTGCTGAAATCGCTCCTACAAGCGGATTCAGCAGGAGCTGGACAGGATAGTTCCATGGGGAGATTATCAAAGAGCAGCCAAGCGGCTCCTTTACGATGTAACTTCTTGACGGAAAAAGCTTTAATGGCGAATGTGCTTTCCTGCGCCGAGCCCATCCCGCTACATACCTGATATGGTTCCTGATCTCGCCTTTTACGATGCTTATTTCTGTGAGGTATGCTTCTTCATATGATTTGTGCAGATCTGTCCAAAGTGCATCGCAAAGCCTTTTCTCCCATTTCTCCATGGCATCGTCAAGCTTCTTCAGCATTTCCTTTCTGAAGTTGATGTCCAGAGTTGCTCCCGAAAGGAAGAACTCCTTCTGTGCCTTATTTATGGCCTGAATCTTTTCTGTCGATGTGTTTTCCATATCAGTCTGTATTTCTCCTGCAAATATCCGTCAAAAAATCTTCATTAGCAATTATGACGCCTTGGAAGCGGTTTTTTCGTTTTTCGTCCTTCCTGTAAAGGCGTCCATTGTGTGATAGATTCCCATTACTTCCCCGAAGAGCCAGTCGAAAACTCTTGTAGGAAGAAGGAACTGCCAGAATCTGATGAAGTGGAAGCCGAACGGTATTCCCTTGAACGATTTGTTTCTCTCGATTGCCCTGATCACTCTCTTTGCCACATATTCCGGCTTCAGAATCGGGATGATAGGAGATTTCACTCCGTCAAACATTCCGGTGTTGATATAGTAAGGGGCTACAGTAGTGACATGGACGTTGCTCTTCATGTCCTGGAGCTCGATTCTGACCGAGTCTGACCATCCGATAGCTCCCCACTTGCTGGCTGCATAGACCGACATCTTCGGATTTGATAGCATTCCGCCAGCGGATGCGATGGTACAAACATGTCCGCTGTTGCGCTCGAGCATGTCCGGAAGCATGGCGCGGGTGACGAACATGGGTGCCAATGTGTTGATGTTCATCGTCCGGATCATCTCGTCGTATGTCTGCTTGTCGAATGTCTTGTTGCTGGTGATGATGCCTGCGCAGTTGATGAGGATGTCGACGCTTCCGCAGTCTTCCACAGTCTTGGTATAAGCCACATTGACAATCTCAGGATTAGAGACGTCCACGACATATCCCTTGACCTTTCCGTACTTGCCGAGCTCCTTCCTTGTCGCTTCGATGCCGGCAAGGTTTATATCCCATATTATGAAGCATTTGGCTCCCTTTTCCAGAGCCATCCGGCCCATGATCTTTCCGATTCCGGATGCTCCTCCGGTAATCAGGACGTTTGCATTTTCAAATTTCATAACCACTAAGTTTTCCGCAAAGGTATGTCAATAAAAATGCCGTCTGCAATCTGCAGACGGCAATGTCGTGAAATCCACGGATTCGTTGTAAATCTATGATTATTGTGGCGAAACCTCGGGGAAGTGTGGCGAAATTTCCTATGATTTTGCTCCGCCGCCGAAGCCGCCCATCGGGAATGGGGTCTTTGGCTCGCCGCCGAGGGTTATCTGTCCGTGCTGGTTCTCGTATTTGTTGATGTTGTCCTGAAGCGCGAGGAAGAGTCTCTTTGCGTGCTCTGGAGTCATGATGATTCTGTTGCTGACCTCCGGTTTTGCTATGCCCGGGAGCATGGTGGCGAAGTCGATCACGAATTCGCTGTGCGAATGAGTTATGATCGCGAAGTTGGAGTATGAACCCTTTGCCACTTCCGGCTTAAGCTCGATCTTGAATTCCTTTTCGTTTGACATGGTATATACTTTAATTTTATAATGTTTTCCAGTTTACAAAGTTAGTGTTTTTTCCATCTCATTCTGAGCATAGCGAAGAATCTTTATAAGATAATTTTTACTATCTTTGCATGATTATGCGTCCGTTTGTAACGGGGCGGATGCAATGGATTGATAAACAATTAAATATAGATAGATAAATGGAACTGCCAGCAAAGTATGATCCTGCCTTGACGGAGGATAAATGGTATGCCTATTGGCTTGAGAACAAGTTTTTTCATTCAGAACCTGATGAAAGGGAACCTTATACTATAGTGATTCCGCCGCCCAATGTGACCGGAATCCTTCATATGGGCCATGTGTTGAACAATACTTTGAATGACGTGCTTGTACGTAAGGCAAGGATGGACGGAAAGAATGCATGCTGGGTTCCGGGCACTGACCACGCATCAATCGCTACGGAGAACAAGGTGGTGCAGAAGCTTGCCGCAGAAGGCATAAAGAAGGAAGACCTGACCCGTGAGCAGTTCCTCGAGCATGCCTGGGAGTGGAAGGAGAAGCATGGAGGAATCATCCTCAGCCAGCTCCGCAAGCTCGGTGCATCGTGCGACTGGGACAGGACCAAGTTCACTATGGATCCGGACCTCAGCGACGCTGTAATCAATACTTTCGTATACTTCTATAATAAAGGATATATCTACAGGGGAGTAAGGATGGTAAACTGGGACCCTGTGGGTCTTACTGCTGTCAGCGATGAGGAAGTCATCCATAAGGATACAGTCAGCAAGTTCTACCATCTGAGGTATTTCATCTCGGACGGAAACGGAAATCCGACAGATAAGTATATCATCATCGCTACGACCCGTCCTGAGACAATCATGGCCGATGCTGCCATCTGTATCAATCCTGAAGACGAGAGATACCATTGGCTCAAGGGAAAGAAGGTGCTTATCCCTCTGATAAACAAGGAGATCCCTATCATTGAGGACAGCTATGTGGCTATGGATTTCGGTACTGGCTGCCTTAAGGTCACACCAGCCCATGACGTGAATGACTACGAGATTGGAATGCGTCATAATCTTCCGGTTCTTGACATCATCGACGACCACGGCCGTCTCAACGAGAAGGCACAGATCCTCGTCGGCGAAGACCGTTTCGACGCCCGCAAGAAGATCGTGAAGATGCTCGAAGAAGCTGGAAACCTCGAGAAGATGGAAGACTACACTTCGCCTATCGGATATTCTGAAAGGACGAACGCAGTCATCGAGCCTAGGCTATCGATGCAGTGGTTCCTCAAGATGGAAGCTCTTGCAAAGGACGCTCTGGAGTCTGTAGAAAGCGGAAAGGTCAAGCTGATTCCAGACAAATACCGCAATACATACCGCCACTGGATGGAGAACGTGCGCGACTGGTGCATCTCTCGCCAGCTCTGGTGGGGACAGCGTATACCTGCTTATTACCTTCCTGACGGACAGGTGGTTGTGGCTCCAAGCGAAAGCGAAGCTTTAGCTCTTGCTCAGAAGATTGATGCGAATCTGACCGCTGCTGACCTCCGCCAGGACGAAGACGTTCTCGATACATGGTTCTCATCATGGCTCTGGCCGATTTCCGTATTCGATACCAACAAGGCAGGCCATCCTGATGCCGAGCCTAACAAGGATCTCGCCTACTATTACCCTACCAATGACCTCGTGACCGGTCCGGATATCCTCTTCTTCTGGGTGGCACGTATGATCATGGCAGGAAACGAGTTCATGAACGATGTGCCTTTCCATAATGTATATCTTACCGGTATCGTGCGTGACAAGCTCGGCCGCAAGATGTCGAAGACCCTCGGAAACTCTCCGGATCCTCTTGACCTTATAGATAAGTATGGTGCCGATGCGGTGCGTCTTGGCATGCTCCTGTGCAGCTCTGCAGGAAACGACATCCTTTACGATGAGTCGCAGATAGAGCAGGGACGTAACTTCAACAACAAGGTCTGGAATGCATTCCGTCTGGTTACAGGATGGAATGTAGATGCTTCCGCACAGCAGCCTGATGCATCTGCAGTTGCCGTCAAGTGGTTTGACAACAAGCTCAGCCAGGTTATCGAAGCAGTGGAAGACCATTTCAGCAAGTTCCGTATCTCTGATGCGCTTATGGCTATCTACAAGCTGTTCTGGGATGATTTCTGCGCATGGTATCTCGAGGCTGTAAAGCCTGCATATGGCGCAGGCATCGACAAGGCTACATATGATGCAACAATCGGCTTCTTTGACGCGCTTCTCAAGATGATCCATCCTATCATGCCGTTCATCACGGAAGAACTCTGGCAGAACATGGCGGAGCGCAAGGCTGGGGAGACCATCATGAACCAGCGTTATCCTCAGGCAAAGCCTTACGATACTGAATTCATCACCGCATTCGAGATGGCATGCGAGGCTGTAGCAGGCGTGCGCAACATCCGCCAGAGCAAGAACCTCTCTCCAAGGGAGGCGCTTGACCTGAAGATCAAGGGTGCTTTCCCGGCAGAGGTGCTTCCTGTTGTTGTAAAGCTAGCCAATGTTTCGGTAGGCGAGGCGGAAGGCGACATGTCGACAGCCCAGAGATTCATGGTAAGGACCGTCGAGATGTTCGTTCCTCTTACCGGACTTATCAATGTCGAGGAAGAGATCGCTAAGCTTGAAGCAGAGCTCGCATACCAGCAGAAATTCCTCGACAGCGTGCGCAAAAAGCTCTCAAACGAGCGCTTTGTAGCTAATGCCCCTGAGGCAGTCGTGGCTGTAGAGCGTAAAAAGGAAGCTGATTCGCTTTCAAAGATTGAAAGTATTACCGCTTCTCTCAATGCGCTGAAAAACAACTAGAGAAACAAAATAGTTTACAGTTATAACATTTTTGTTATGGGTAAATTTGAGCATTTTCTGGACGTCAGATACTACGAAACAGACCAGATGGGCATAGTCCACCACTCGAATTACATCAGATATTTCGAGTGTGGCCGTATTGCCATGTTGGATGAGGTCGGATTGCCGATGCATAAGATTGAAGAGATGGGGCTGATGATGCCGATAATTTCAGTCGAGTGCCGGTACAAGTATCCGGCTAAGCTCGGTGACAGACTGAAGATCGTGACCAGATTCGATGAACTTCCAAGAGCACGCTTCACTGTGTTCTCGGAGGTATACAATCAGGACGGTCAGCTGCTCGTCGAAGGATCGGTTTCGATGGGATTCATAGATGCTGTTACAAGACGCCCGGTAAGGTGTCCTGCATTTTTATCAGACTTATTTGCACAATACTTAAATTAATGAGAATATGATCACACCTCTTTTGTTCGGAAGCCTCGGCTTCTGGGAAATAACTCTTATCGTGCTTGTTGTCATTCTTCTTTTCGGTGGCAAGAAGATTCCTGAGCTCATGAAGGGACTCGGAAAGGGAGTGAAGAGCTTCAAGGAAGGTATGAAGGATGTAGAGGAAGACGTCAAGGAAATCAAGAAGGATATAGAGGCTGACAAATAATGGCGCAGACAGGTGAAATGACCTTCTGGGATCATTTGGAAGAGCTGAGAAGCAGTCTGTTCAGAATGCTTGCAGTCTTCGGTGTTGCAGTCGTCGTGCTTTTTTTCTTTAAGGATTTTCTATTCGACGACGTCATACTGGCTCCTTCCAAATCCGATTTCTTTCTTTATCGCCTCCTGGGGGCAGATTTCTCGCTGACCTTGGTCAATATCGAAGTGGCGGCGCAGTTCATGATACATATGAAGATCACGTTCATATGTGCACTGATCGTCACTTTCCCATATCTGGTCTACGAGGTCTGGCGTTTCGTGGCCCCGGCTCTATATGAGAAGGAAAAGAAGGCGGTGAAAGGTGCGTTTCTGTTTGCTTCAGTCCTTTTCTACATAGGTGTTGCTGTCGGATATACAATAGTATTTCCATTGATGCTGAACTTCTTTTCCGGTTATCATGTCAGCCCTGACATACCGAATACTTTTTCATTAAGTTCATATATCTCGATGTTTACATCTATGGTGATGACTTTCGGCATTGTGTTCGAATTTCCGACTGTCGCATTGACTTTGTCTTCGTTAGGTCTGCTGACCCGGGATGTCCTGAAGTCTTTCAGAAGACATGCCATATGTGCAGTATTGATAATAGCGGCTATAATCACTCCGTCCGGAGATCCGTTCTCGCTGCTGGTGGTTTCGGTTCCGTTATATGTATTATATGAATTTAGCATCCTTATATGTCGTAATAAGGAGCAAAGTGTTGAAGTATAGCGATTTATGATATCTATTAACAATCTGACGGTTGCATACGGAGGCTTCACCTTGCTGAATGAAATAAACTTTCACATCAGCGAGAGCGACAAGATCGGTCTTGTCGGAAAGAACGGTGCCGGCAAGTCGACCATTCTCAAGCTCATATGCGGCCTGCAGTCTCCTACGAACGGAAAGGTTGCGGTGCCGAATGATGTGAAGATCGGCTATCTTCCCCAGATCATGGAGCACCATAGGGGACGCAGCGTGATAGATGAGGCTATGACTGCGTTTTCCGATATGTTTGCCCAGGAGGCGGAGCTTGAGAAGATAACCATGGAGCTGTCAGAAAGGACGGATTATGAATCACAGGCATACCAGGATCTGATCATCAGGATGAACGAGATCAATGACCGTCTGTCATATACGCGGTCAGACAATCCGCAGGTCCAGGCGGAAAAGACCCTTATCGGTCTGGGTTTCAAGTACGAAGAGCTTTCCCGTCCTACAGAGACGTTCAGCCAGGGCTGGAACATGCGTATCGAGCTTGCGAAGATACTTCTGTCAAAGCCCGATGTCCTTCTCCTTGATGAGCCGACCAACCACCTTGATATTGAATCAATCGAATGGCTTGAAGGCTATCTGAAGGAGTATCGCGGTTCCCTGGTGCTGATTTCGCACGACCGCAAGTTCCTTGACAATGTTACGAACAGGACGGTCGAGATCATGGTCGGAAGGATCCATGACTACAAGGTACCATACAGCAAGTATCTGGAACTCAGGAAGGAAAGGCTGGCACAGCAGCAGGCTGCCTATGAGAATCAGCAGAGGATGATCGAGAAGACTGAAGAGTTCATCGAGAAGTTCAGGTACAAGCCTACCAAGTCAAACCAGGTTCAGTCCCGTGTAAAACAGCTGGAAAAGCTTGAGAGGATAGAGGTGGATATAGAAGACAGGTCTGCACTTGCCGTGAAGTTCCCGCCTGCTCCACGATCTGGTGACATTGCCTATAAGGCAGTGGACATGAAGGTCGGTTATGGCGAGAAGGTGGTGTTCAGCGATGCGCAGATCGAGGTAAGAAGGGGAGAGAAGGTCGCACTGGTTGGAAGGAACGGAGAAGGCAAGACCACCCTTATGCGTGTGATCATGAACGAGCTTGATCCGATGGCTGGTGAATCGAAGGTCGGATATAATGTGAACATCGGTTATTATGCTCAGAATCAGGAGGATATCCTTGATAAGAATGATACCGTCTTCGGTACGTTGGACCGTATTGCGGTCGGTGATATAAGGCTGAAGCTGCGCGATATCCTTGGAGCATTCCTTTTCAAAGGAGAAGACATAGACAAGAAGGTCGCTGTCCTGAGCGGAGGAGAGAGGGCCAGGCTTGCCATGGCCAAGCTCATCCTCAAGCCATACAATCTTCTGGCTCTTGACGAGCCGACCAACCATATGGACATCAGGTCGAAGGATATTCTCAAGCAGGCGCTTCAGAATTATGACGGAACGCTGATAATAGTGTCCCATGACCGTGATTTTCTTGACGGGCTTGTTGACAAGCTGTACGAGTTCAGGGACGGAAAGGTCAAGGAACATCTTGGCGGAGTCCAGGAATTCCTTGAGCGCAGGAAGCTGGAGAGTCTGAGCGAACTTGAGAGACATTACAAACCGGTTGTGGAGAAGCCGGTAGAGGTCGTTCAGAAGAAGGAAGAGGCCAAGCAGGAGTATGAGGCGAAGAAATATGTATCTAAAGAAGAGAAGAAGATAAGGAATCGTATTTCATTCTTGGAGAAGAAGATAGAGGAATTTGAATCCAAGATGGCGGAGATAGAGGCGGTGCTTGCAAATCCTGGTCCTGAGGATGATATCATGGAGCTGACCAGGGCATATCTTGAGAACAAGAGGGAGCTGGATTACAAGATGGAAGAGTGGGGTGAACTGAATGAAAAATTAGATGATGCCTAAGTATTCCGGAGGCCCCCTCCCAGCAAGCTGGGCCCCTCCCCCTAGCCGGGGGTGGCAAAATGCCTCCTACATACAATAGGCACACATCTAATAGTTTTAATTGGATATAATAATGCAATATATGGAAGAGAAGAAGATGCAGTATCTTTTCGGCATGCATCCGGTACTGGAGGCAGTCAAGGCAGGAAAGAAGTTTGACAAGGTGCTTTTGAAGCAGGGACTTGAAGGAGCGCAGTTCAGGGAGCTTCTTGAACTGCTTAAGGCCAATGAGATACCTTTCCAGTTCGTGCCTGGAGAAAGGCTGAACAGGGCAGTCCGTGGATCGCACCAGGGAGTGCTTGCATATATTTCACAGATCGATTATGTTGATATAGAGCAGCTTGTGAACAATGCGCTGGGCCGATGCGATAATCCTATCCTCGTGATTCTCGACGGAGTAAGCGATGTCCGTAATCTTGGAGCGATAGCAAGAAGTCTTGAATGTGCCGGTGGTCATGGCATCATCGTTCCTGCAAAGGGAGGAGCTGCAATCAATGCAGATGCTGTCAAGGCTTCTGCCGGAGCCCTGATGAGGATGGATACCTGCAAGGTGCCGAATCTTCGTGTTGCTGCATATTACCTCCAGCAGAGCGGATTCAAGCTCGTTGCTGCAACAGAGAAGACGGACAAGCTTATCTATGATGTGGATATGACAGGTCCTGTAGCCATCATCATGGGCTCGGAAGGCAAGGGAATATCGCAGTCCATGCTTGAGCTCGCGGATGATAAGGCTGCCATTCCTATGTCCGGAGAGATTACTTCCCTTAATGTATCTGTTGCTTCAGCTGTCCTTATGTATGAGGCTGTAAGACAGCGTATTGTAAAATGATATGTTTGTCCTGGATTCCCACTGTGACACCCCGTCCCAGATTCTTCGCCTGAGGGATCTGGCAATAGATAACGACCACGCACATGTCGATTTCCCGAAGCTGAAGCGAGGGAATGTTGACGGTGCGTTTTTCGCGTTATATATACCTTCGAAGTACGACGGTGACCCGGATGCCGGCTTCGCTTATGCCAGACAGCTTCTTGATGGAGTCCGCGCTTCTGTCAGGGATAATTCTGGTCAGGCTTCGATATGTACAACATATCGTCAGGCGCTTGCCAATAAGGATAATGGACTGTTTTCTGTGTTTCTCGGATTGGAAAACGGTTCGCCGATCGGATACGACATGGAGCGTCTTTCGTGGTTTCATGATGCCGGAGTGAGATATATAACCCTTTGTCATTCAGGAAATAATCATATATGCGATTCCTGTGCTCCATCTGTCGGAAGATGGAACGGCTTGAGTCCTTTCGGAAAGGAGCTGGTGAAGGAAATGAACAGGATCGGTATGCTGGTGGATGTGTCGCATATGTCTGATGCCTCTTTCCATGATGTCCTGGAGTGCTCTACGCGGCCGGTGGCAGCAACACATTCGTGCTGCAGGGCATTGGCCGACCATCCTCGTAATATGACCGACGGGATGATAAGGCTTCTTGCTGAGGCAGGAGGCGTCATTCAGATCAATTTCTATCCCGTATTCCTAGATTCAGGATTCAGGTCCGTGCTTTCAAGTTCAGGTATAGCTGATAGGGGAGAAGTTGTTGAAAGTGAATTTATTGCAGATCCGTCAAATCCTATCAGGCGCAAGGCCTGGAACAGTATACAGGATGAGCTTCAGGCATTGGTGCGTCCTTCGTTCAAGAAGATAGCGGATCATATAGACCATGCTGTCGATATCGCAGGAATCGACCATGTGGGCATCGGCTCTGATTTCGATGGCATCGAGGTCACTCCTTGCGGTTTGGAAGATATCTCCATGATGCCAGTTCTGTTTGACGAATTGAGAAGCAGGGGATATGCTGAAGCTGACCTTGCAAAGATTGCCGGAGAGAATTTTTTCCGTATTCTGGACTGATGCTATTTCTTCTGATGCATCACCACTACGGTTACGGCCACCAGAATAAGAGTCATTCCTATACATGATCTTAAGTAAAGATGCTCGCCCAGGAAAATAACGCCCAGAATGACGGCCGTTACGGGCTGAAGCGCTCCAAGGATGGATGTGTGGGTCGGTCCTATACGGCGGATTGCCTTTACTCCTGTGATATTCGATACCATTGTTGCCCAGAGTCCCAATCCCAGGATATAAAGCCAGCTCTTGAAATCAGGAAGCATTGTCAGTTTTCCTTCAAATACGACAGCGCATATTATAAAATATAGTGCGCTGAGCATCATGATCCATGTCGTGAATTTGACGACCTCTATCTTGTCTGCCCTTACGCGCTTCATCACAATATAATAAGCAGCGAAGGAGAAGGCGGAAATCAGCGAGCAGATAAGTCCGAGTCTTGTGTTTCCCCCCTCCACAACTATGCTGTCTCCAGACGCAAGAAGGTATACTCCGAATATGGAAGCGGCAATCGCTGCGAAATCTATTGCAGACCGCTTCTCTCCGAAGAACAGCATCATACATATCGTGACTATCACAGGGTACATGAAGTTGATCGTCGATGCTATGCCGCTAGAGATGTTCGCATATCCGATAAGGAGGGTGACTGAAGTGATCGAACGGAGGAGGCTCAGGAGAATGACCTTCCAGGCTTCGTCAAAAGAGTTAAGACGTAGGGTCTTCTTTTTGCAGAATGCATATATCATCAAGACGATACCGGCTATGAGCCATCTGTAGGAAAGAACGTCGAAACTTGTCAGTCCGGCAGCGAGAAGACCCAGAGTAAAAAGAGGGGAGAAGCCGAAAGAAGCAGATGAAATGGAAGCATAAAACACTCCATTCAGCTTGATTCGCCTTCTTTTTCTCTCATGTTGCTCTAAAACCCTGCTCATGTCTGATTATCAATGCGTTATATTCTGTATAAGAAATGATTATTGTTTACATAAATACATGAAACAAAAATGTTTTACATCAAAACAATTATGTTTTATTATATTTATATCAATATTTTAACTCTTTAACTATCTTTTTTCTCAAAATATTCAGGGCATTGGCTGTAAAGCGCTCGATATTGCGTTTTCTGTCGCCCTTGAATACCATAGTGAAGGATTCTGTCCCCATTTCCGAGCTCACTCCGATGCATACCAGTCCGACCGGCTTAGCTTCGCTTCCGCCTCCCGGACCTGCTATTCCGGAGGTCGCAACCGAGAAGTCGCTGCCGGTTATCCGGCGTACTCCTTCTGCCATCGCCCTTACACATTCTTCGCTTACGGCTCCGTGTTTCCTTATGATTTCTTCAGGAACTCCAAGCACATTTGTCTTCACACTATTTGCATAAGAGGTTACTGAACCAAGATAATATTCTGAAGATCCCGGAATTGAAGTGAACTGGGATGATATCATGCCTCCTGTGCATGATTCTGCGGCGCTGACGGTCTTTCCTTTTTCGGAAAGCATCCTGCCGATGCATGTTTCCAGCCTGTCATCCTGCTCAGAATATATTGCGTCTCCTAAAATCTCCTTCAATCCGGCCATTTCAGCCTCTATTCTTGCTTCTTCTTCCTCTTTTATACCTCCATATATGGACAGTCTCAACCGCACTCCTGTGAGGGCGTTAGGAAGATATGCCAGATGCATGTCGGACGGAAGTGCGTCTTCCCACTTTTCAATCATCTTTGAAAGAGCAGATTCAGCCAGTCCGAATGTCATGACAGTCTTATGACATATGTCTGATATCGGGTAATGGGCCTTGATGTCTTCAGAAACGTCATCCAAAGCTCCCAAGGCTTCAAAAGGGACACCAGGAAGGGAATATAGTGTCGCCTGATGGCCGAAGCGTTCTGTAGGGAAACGGAATACCATGATCGGGGCTGTTCCAAGCCTGTTCGGTATAACTTCACATGTGTCGGGGACCTCTGCCTGTGCCCTGTTGATGTCCAGCACGTCAAGGCCTCTGGAGCTGAGTATACGATGTACTATCTCAAGCTGTCTTTCATCTGTGCGGTAAGTATTTGTTCCCGAGAGCTCTGCAAGAGCCTTCTTCGTTATGTCGTCTTTTGTCGGTCCAAGTCCTCCCGTCACTATCACGATGTTGTTTTTCCTGAGTTCGGATTCAAGCCCTTCAACAATGACATCATGGTCGTCCCCGATGGACAGCATGCGTGATACCTGTATGCCTAATGAGTTGAGTGTCTGTGATATATGTGATGAATTAGTGTCTACTATCTGGCCGATAAGTATTTCATCTCCGATAGTGCATATTGATGCGGTAGTCATGATTCAAGATGCTTTATGATCTTCTTTACAAGTGCCGGGCCTTCGTATATGAAACCCGAATAGATTTCCACCAGAGATGCTCCGGCATCGATCATTGCTTTAGCGTCCTCAGGGGACATGATGCCGCCTACTCCTACGATAGGCAGTCTTCCTTCAGATTTTTCATGAATATATCTGACCAGTTCCAGGTTCTTTTTATGAAGAGGGGCTCCAGACAGTCCTCCGTTGCCGATTTCTTCGATCTTTTCGGCAGAAATGCTGGTAAGTCCGTCTCGGCTTCTGGTGGTGTTTCCGGCTACGATTCCGTCAATTCCCGAACGCAGCGAGTAGTCGATTATTTCGTCGAGCTGCTGATGGGGGAGATCTGGAGATACCTTGAGCAGAATCGGCCTGTACTGGTCGTAGTACAGCCTTAGGTCAAGAAGTCTGTCAATGATGTCAGATAGGAAGCTTATATCCTGTAAAGAGGTGAGTCCCACAACATTAGGACAGGATATGTTGATGACGAACATGTCGACGAAGTCGTACAGAAGACCGAAAGAGGCTTCGTAATCCTTTGCCGCCTCCTCGTTTATGCTTGAAGTGTTCTTTGAAATGTTGGCCGCCACTATTACATTGGGACGTTCCTTCTTCAGATGCTCGACAGCATTCTTGACACCTTTGTTGTTGATGCCAAAGCGGTTGATGATGGCCTTGTCACCAGGAACGCGGAAACATCTTGGCTTAGGATTTCCGTCCTGCGGCTTGGGAGTAAGCGAGCCTATCTCCACGAAACCGAATCCGAAGTTCGCCATGTCATTGTAGAATTCTCCATTCTTGTCCAGGCCGCCGGCGAGACCAACAGGGTTGGGAAAGGTGATGCCGAAGACCTCTTTAGCGAGGGTCGGGGACTCCTTTTTATAGAATGCTCTGCAGATGGATCCTGCAAAAGGGACATATCTTAAGAAAGACAGGAACGAGAACAGGATGTTGTGTGCGGTTTCCGGGTTGAAACGGAAAAGGATAGGTTTAAGTATATGCTTATACATGGCTCTTTATTTATAGCATGCAAAGATACTAAAAAAGTCATGTATTACATCTCCTGATATGTACCGTCGTCAAATAAAATAATGATTTTGGAAACTTTACGTTGATTTACAACCACTTGTGGTGTGGTATCTGATGCTTTAGTTTCGATAGGTGTGCTCATTTCCGGAGCAGGAAGAGGGGGAGTATCTTCAATTGTTTCCGGAAAAATCAGTCCTTCAGTATATTCCGGCTGCTTTTGTGGGGCAGCGGGGACATCCTTGTACATCGTTCCTGTACCGAACATGAGCCATTCGATGTTCAGAGCAGGGTATTGCTGCATTACGGATCTGATGAATTCATAGCTCGGATTGTTCCTTCCTGACAGTACATGAGAAACGCTGGCGCGGACGACATTGATCTTGTCGGCAAATTCAGCCTGAGTCAGGTTGTGAGCATCTAAAAAGAGCTTAAGACGGGTATTCATAGTTGTTTCATAATTTGTTACAAATGTAATCCGAAAATTTGTAAAAAACAACAGCTGAATCCGTTCAAAATTGTAACCATAGAAGTAAAATACATAGAATCAGATTATATTAAATATTTAGATTCTAAAGTATAAATATCTGATTATTAATTATATATTTTGTATATATTCAGGCGTTTTAGTTCAAATTCCGCTATATTTACCATAAAATCGCATAAAATGCCAGATGTAAACAAAAAATAACTATAAATAATATGATTTAATATATTGGTTTATACTAATATAGATGATAAAATATTCAATCATAATCAAAACTTATATCACATAATTTACCAATCACAATAGAAACCAACCAGGGCTAATACAGTCTTTCAAATGTTACAAATATTAATATAAAGGTAAAGAATTGTGATTTACAATTGTAAACATGTATACAGAACGAATATTTTAAAAAGATGGTATTTTTATGTACTTTTGTGAATGAAATAGTACTGATTACGACATGATACCAGAAATA
Organism: Bacteroidales bacterium; assembly: GCA_017461285.1. The sequence goes on from JAFTYS010000053.1 coordinate 17,927, forward strand.
CGAATAGAAGATTTCAATTACACTCTCCCCGATGAGAGGATAGCAAAATATCCCCTGGCTGAACGTGACGGTTCAAAATTGCTGATATATAAGGATAAGACTCCGGCTGAAGAAAAATTCGCAAATATTTCAGAATTTCTGCCTGAAGGTTCAATGATGGTATTCAATGACACCAAGGTAGTGCCTGCCCGCCTTCATTTTCAGCGTGAAACCGGTGCCCATATTGAAATCTTCTGTCTGGAACCAGTGCTTCCGCAGGAATATGTGACAATGTTTGAAGTCACTGACCGATGCAGATGGAAGTGCATTGTAGGAAATGTGAAAAGATGGAAATCAGATACTCTTCATCTATATAATCCTGAATCGGATTCATCGGTGGCTGATATGGCCTTATGCGCTGATTTAGTGGAAAGGGACGGCGAGACCTCGATCGTAGAGTTCACATGGAAGAACGGCGCCCCTTTCTCAAGGGTTCTTGAAATCTGCGGTTCAGTTCCGATTCCCCCATATCTAAACAGGGAGACTGAAGATGTAGATATTGAAAGGTATCAGACATTGTATGCGAAATACCGTGGTTCTGTTGCTGCTCCTACTGCCGGGCTGCATTTTACGGAACGTGTCCTGAATTCGATCAAGGAAAGGAATATCGAAATAGATAATGTCTGCCTTCACGTAGGTGCAGGCACTTTCCTGCCTGTCAAGAGTTCTCTTGTATCGGAACATACAATGCATCGGGAGCCTTTTGTAGTTACCCGTGATTTTCTGCAGAAGCTTCTATCGCGTAAAGGAAAGCTTATCGCCGTTGGAACAACATCTGTGAGAACGCTGGAGTCTTTGTATTATGCTGGCGTGAAGTGCCTCGAAGGTGGATTCCCTGCAGATGTCTCTCAATGGGATCCTTACGAAAGAGACTATACATGGTCATTCGAGGAATCCATTCAATCTCTGATCGGCTACATGGATAAGCATTCCATGAAGAGCATCCAGCTGGGCACCAGCATCATTATCGTTCCCGGATATGAGTTCAAGGTCGTGGATATTCTCGTTACCAATTTCCATCAGCCGCAAAGCACTCTGCTTCTGCTGATCTCAGCATTTGTCAAAGGAGATTGGAAAAAGATTTATGACTTCGCTCTTGAAAGGGATTTCCGCTTCCTGAGCTATGGAGACAGTTCTCTGCTGTTCAGAGAGTAGGAGTGTCCTGATGGTTTGCTAATTAGGTTGATTTTTACTATTTTTGCCAACAGTACTAAACTAAACAGATATGGTTGATTTATCAGAATTCCAAAGCATAAGTCCCTATTCGGATGAGGAAGCGGTGGTTGCATTAGGCAAAGTTGCTGACCATCCTTATGTGTCGCAGTTCTCGAGCCGTTTTTTTCCGGATCAACCTGCCGATTTCCTCAAAGGTATTCTCAAGAGCATCAGGTCAGTGGATGAATTCCAGGAACTGGTAATGTCCCGTTTTGTGGAATGGGCGCTCGAGCATACTGCAAGGAACTTCTCATACGATGGAATATCAAATATAAATTCAGAAAAGCGTTTTCTGGCCCTTTCAAATCATAGAGATATAATCCTTGATCCGGCTATCACCCAGCTTGTACTTTTCCGCAACGGCATCCCTCTTACCGAGATCGCTGTAGGTGACAATCTGATTTCCAGTCCTACAATCGAGTATCTTCTCCGTTCGAACAGAATGATCAAGGTGATCAGAGGCATCTCCGCGCGTGAGCTCTACCTTTCGTCACAGATGCTGTCGAAATATATAAGGCTAAACATCACAAACAACCGAAGTTCCATCTGGCTGGCCCAGAGGCAGGGCCGCACAAAGAACGGTTATGATATAACAGAGCAGGGACTTCTTAAGATGCTCGATATGAGCGGTACGGCTGATTTCCAGACAAATTTCGAGGAACTCAACATCATTCCGATGAGCATCTCGTACGAGTATGAGCCATGCGACATCCTTAAGGCACGTGAGCTTGTAATCTCAAGAAAGCATAAATATGTAAAGGCTGAAGGAGAGGATCTCAACAGCATTCTTGTAGGTATCCAGCAGTTCAAAGGTAATGTTCATCTCAACATAGGAACGCCTCTTACACAGGAAGAGATCGCAGAAGCGGCTCTTTGTGACAAGAACGACCGTTACCAGCAGATCCGTCATGCAGTAGACAGACGTGTCATAGAAGGATACAGACTCTGGAAGAATAACTATGTCGCGTATGATCTGGTCAATCAATCATACAAGTACTCTCATATGTACGAACAGGCTGATGTGGAGCAGTTCATTGAGTACATGCAGAAGCAGCTTGACACAGTGGAGCCGGAAGTGAACAGGGAGGATCTCAGAAGAATCTTCCTGGATATTTATGCAAATCCGGTAGTCACAAAGGAACTTCTTGAAAAAGAAAAGGTTACAGGGTCTATTCTCCTGTAACCTGATTCTTCGGATTCAGGATGGTGACATCCAGTTTCTGATATGGGAAATTGATTCCGTTCTCCGGGAATTCCTTATATATCCTTTCGTTTATCATGAATTTGACGGACCAGTAGTCCGCCTTGTTGACCCATACCTTGACAACAATCTGGATGCTGCTGCTGGCTAAGGTATTCAGGCCTATGAAAGGATCTGCTGGGGCTCCGGTTTCCTTTGTAAGGATTCTCGGATCATCATCGAGAAGGTCCTGAAGAAGGACTTTCGTCTTATCAACATCGGTTCCGTATTCAACGTCAACCAGCCATTCTACCCTGCGTACCTTGTTGTGGGTGAAGTTGTTGATTGTGCCGTTTGAAAGAGCTCCGTTAGGTATTATGATGGTTCTGTTGTCTGCTGTTGTCAGTTTTGTGCTCACGATATTGACCTCGGTGACAGTTCCTTCGTATTCTTCAAACCTGATGTAATCTCCGGATTTGAATGGACGGAATGCCAGAATCATGATTCCTCCTGCGAAGTTCTGTACAGTGCCGTTAAGGGCCATACCGATGGCCATACCGCCACCCGCAAGAAGCGCTGCAAGGGCAGTTGTATCAACGCCTAGCGCACCGACTGTAATGATGGTCAGCATGACGGTCATCGCAATGCTGATGATGCTCTGGATGAATGATGCTATGACCGGATCGGTCTTTCTGCTTTCAAATACTCTTTTCAGAAGTCTTCCGATCTTTCTGATCAGCCATATGCCGAAAGTATATATGGCTATGGCCGCCAGAACCATAACTCCGAATGTGACAGCCTTGCTGATCAGGTTGGATATTATGACGTCTGCAGGAGTGGTCTGCAGTTTTTCCGCCATAGCTACGATTTCCGCCTGCACATGAGTGAGCGAATCGGACGGGGTGATTGATGGAATCTCTATCATGGAACACTAAAGGTTGGAAATCAGATACCACATATAAGCGGCTTCTGTAAGCAGGAACAAAACTCCTTCTACACGGTCAAGCTCTTTCTTGCGGAAAAGGAATGCGCTTAAGAAGATGAAAACTGCGCAAAGGAATACTACGACGAGGTCTATAGAAGTCATTCCGCTGAATGAAAGCGGACAGATAAGAGCTGAACCGCCTAGAATCAGCAGGATATTCGATATGTTGGAACCCAGTACGTTTCCGAGGGCTAGCTGTCCGCGTCCCTTGAGGGCTGCGACAACACATGTTGCGAGTTCTGGCATCGATGTGCCTGCTGCCATCACAGTGATGGCAATGAACTTGTCTGATACTCCGAACATCTGTGCAAGAGCTGTTGCTGAATTGACGAAAAGTCTACCGCCAAATATCAATGCTGCAAGGCCTCCGATGACCATGATGATGGAAACCGCAAGATTTCTGCTTGCAGTACCTTCTTCTTCACTTTCATCGCCTTTGTCTGACTTGAATGAAACCCACATGTAGCATGCGAATATGCCCAGAAGGATGAGACCGTCGATTCTGCTTATCGTGTTTTCTCCTATTCCGAAAAGCGTGAAATTCATGCCCAGAATTATGAGCAGAGCTGTGACTATGATATTCAGGGGTATGTCTTTCTGGAGATTCTTCTTTGTTATGGCGAGAGGAGCTACCAGGGCTGTAATTCCCAGAATCATCAGTGAATTGAATATGTTAGATCCGACAATGTTTCCTATAGCCATGTCAGCGTTGCCTTTGATGGCTGACATGAAGCTTACGACCATCTCAGGGGATGATGTTCCGATTCCGACGATTGTAAGTCCGATCACGAACTCGCTTATACCGAATTTCTTTGCTATGCTTGATGAACCGTCTACAAGGTAATTGGCGCCAAGGAGAATCAGAGTCAGACCGCCAAGAAGTATGAGTATCTGTGTAAGCATCTTTATTTTCTTTACTTTCGTTTTGATTGAAGCTGCAAAATTAGTAAATTTATCTCGAAATACTCTATATTTGTATCTAAACAAATAATCCACGATATGATGAAACGGTTTGCTCTGACGATCCTTATCGTACTGTCGCAGTTTGCCTTGGCTTTTGCCGGTGATTCACTTGCGGTAGTCTACAGAATACGCCTTGACAGCGATATAGACAAGTCTGCTCAAAGGCTTGTCACCCTCGGTCTTGAGAAGGCTGACAAGGCTGATGCTGATTATGTGCTGATTGATATCGATACATACGGAGGCGCAGTTGATGCGGCGGACAGCATACGGTCCGCCATCCTGCGATATGACAAGCCGGTAGCGGCATATGTCAATATGCAGGCTGCATCGGCAGGCGCTCTTATCAGCATCGCCTGTGATTCCATATATATGAAGACGGGCAGTTCTATCGGAGCAGCTACGGTAGTCGACCAGTCCGGAAATGTAATGCCGGACAAATATCAGTCGTTCATGCGCGGCATGATGCGTTCAACCGCCCAGGCCACCGGAAGGGATCCGAAGATTGCGGAGTCTATGACAGATACAGCCAATGTATTGAGCATGACTCCGACAGAAGCGATAGAAGTCGGATACTGCGAAGGAATATATGAAACGGTAGAGGAAGTCGCCGAAGCGTTGACCGGTGACAAGGAATTTGTAGTCAAGAGCATGGAGGATGACATGACGTTCCTTGACAGGCTGATCCAGTTCCTGCTGAATCCTTTGCTTCAGTCCATCTTCATGATGATGATCATAGGTGGCATCTTTGTGGAGATCAGGACGCCGGGTATAGGACTGCCGCTAATCACGGCTGTCGTTGGAGCGCTTCTGTATTTCGCTCCTGGCTATCTCGGTCATCTTGTATCTTACTGGGAGATTCTTCTGTTTGTCGTCGGCATTATACTTATAGGTATTGAAATCTTCGTGATTCCGGGATTCGGCGTTGCGGGAATCACGGGAATAATTGCAGTGGTTCTGTCGCTGGCTTTCGCCATGGTAGACAATATAGAACTCTTCAACTGGGACGGCAGCCTGAATCTCCAGCCTATAATCCAGCCGCTGGGCATTGTGGTGATATCTGCTGCTGCAGCTGTATTCGGGTCTGTGTGGCTGGTGAGGAAGCTTTATCCTACAAGATCCTTTGACCATATCGCTCTCAGGCAGGAGATGAAGGCGGAAGAAGGATTTACCGGAGTCGTATCAGGTCTGGAAAGCCTCGTCGGCGCTGAAGTCGTTGTTTTTACGGACATGAGGCCGGGAGGAAAGGTGAAGACAGAGGACGGACGCATTGTTGAAGCTACATTGAAGTTCGGCGGCTTCGCTTCCAAAGGCGAGACATTGAAAGTCCTCTCTGCCGAGCAGGGCAGACTTTACTGCGATAAGCTGTAGACAGGTAATATACATCATCACGGCCCCTGGAAACATTTCCCTAAGTGTTCTGTTTCCAGGGGCCGTGGTGATGTCGGATGTATTGTAACTAACGTCTTTTCAGTGCGACGACATTCTCCACATGATGAGTGTGCGGGAACATGTCCACAGGACGTACGGCTGTAATCACATAGTCCTTGCAAAGGATTTCAAGGTCACGTGCCTGTGACGCCGGATTGCAGCTTACATAGACCATTCTGTCCGGAGCTGCGTTCAGTATGACCTGTGCAACATCTGGATGGATGCCGGCTCTAGGAGGGTCGAGGATGATCACATCAGGACGTCCGTGCTCGGCAACGAAAGCGTCTGTCAGTATGTCCTTCATGTCTCCAGCATAGAAGTCGCAGTTTGTGATGTTGTTGTTCGCTGCATTTATCTTTGCATCTTCAATTGCCTCAGGTACATATTCGATGCCGATGACCTTGGAAGCCTGGCGCGATACGAACTGCGCGATGGTTCCTGTACCGGTATAGAGGTCATAAACTACCTCGGAACCGGTCAGAGCTGCGTATTCGCGTGCTACGCTGTATAGCTTGTATGCCTGCTTTGTATTTGTCTGGTAGAAAGACTTCGGGCCGATCTTGAACTTCAGTCCTTCCATGTACTCATATATTGCGTCTTCGCCTTTATAAAGCACGCATACCTGATCGGAGATCGAATCGTTTGCCTTAGAGTTGATCACATAATAGAGTGAAGTGATCTGCGGGAACTTCGCTGCCACTGAGTCAAGAAGGGCGATGCGGGCTTCTGCATCCTCGTGATAGAAGCACATGATGAGCATGACGTTGCCGGCCTCTGTCGTACGGATGAACATGTTTCGGAGGAAGCCTTCATGCTCGCGTATGTTGAAGAAGGTCAGGCCGTGCTCAAGGGCATAGTTCCTGATGAACAGGCGGATTTCGTTTGACGGCTCCGGCTGGAGGTAGCAGTGCTTTATGTCAAGCACTTTGTCAAAGAACCTGCCTACATGGAATCCCAGGCCATATTTTTCCTGCTCCGACAGAACTTCTGCATTTTCGTCATCGAATATCCATCTTCTCTGAGAGAATGTGAACTCCAGCTTGTTTCGATAGTAGGTCGTGTCGTCGGAAGGAACGATAGGGGAGATTTCTGGCACGTCGAGATGGCCGATGCGGACCAGCTGGTCATATACCTGCTGCTGTTTGGCCTGAAGCTGCATCTGGTATGGCAGCGGCTGCCATTTGCAGCCTCCGCATACCCCGAAATGGCTGCAGAAAGGCTCCAGTCGATGTTCTGAAGGCTTTACAATACGGAGGATGAAGCCTTCCATATAGTTCTTCTTCTTTTTCGTCACCTTTACGTCCACCACATCTCCCGGTACGGCAAACTGGACGAAAAGAACCGTCCCGTCTATTCGGGCAAGAGCCTTGCCTTCAGCCGCCACCGCTTCGATGGTGACATTCTCCAATATTATGTCCTGCTTTTTTCTAGCCATCGTTTAAGATACTTTCAGTTTGCATTTGTACAGAGCCTGTGAGATGTTGATCATGAAGTCACCCATCTTCTCCAGTTCTGATACTATATCCATATAGTATACGCTTGTCTGGTAGTTCTTGCGGTTGTCCTCAAGGCTGTTGATCTCCTCTTCGCGGAGGTTGTCGCGGAGAACATTGATCCTGTCTTCGGCTGCGTATGCATTGGAAATCTCTTCAAGTGTAGCATTCTCTGCCATTGTAAGGTTGTCGATCATCACGCCATATGCATTGTCCACGAGGTCAACCATAGCATTGAGCTTCTTGATGGTTTCAGGATCGAAAGACTTGTTGTGGATATTCCTGCGTGAGAGGATTCTGCTTATGCTTTCTCCTGAATCGCCGAGAGACTCCAGCTCACCGATGATCTTGTACATCGCCTTGATCTTATATGATGTGTTTTCGCTGATTTCTCCTTCGGATACAGCATTGAGGAAAGATGCGATCTCGTACTCGATACGGTCAGATATCTCCTCATATTTAACGAGCTTGCTCCTGAGCTCCTCGAACTTGTCCGGTTCAGTCTCATTGATGGCGGCCCTTGCGTAGCCGAGTCCGTTGCGTGAGATTCTTGCAAAATGGATGATCTCCTTAATTGCTTGTTCTGTAGCTAGTTCCGGAGTAGCAAGAGGTCCTGCGGCGATATATTTGAGTCTGTATGGCTTCTCTTCCTTGTTCTCCGGTTCTTTGACGATCTTTGACACGATCTTGGCTATTAATCCAGTAAACCATACAAGCAGGAGGGTATTTATCAGGTTGAACAAGGTATGAAGCATGGACAGTCCGTAAAGCGCTGCCGTTCCGGTCGCGCCGTCTGGTTCTGTTACCGAAAATCCTGCGGCAGCCGGGTTAGGGAAGCCCATGATTTCTATGATCTTGCCTACAAGGCTCAGGAACGGCTTGAACAGTATCAATGCCCATATCACACCGAAGACGTTGAATATTGTATGCGACATTGCGGCTCGTTTGGCGGAATGATTTCCGACAGATGCGGCAATGTTGGCTGTGATCGTCGTACCGATGTTTTCACCGAGAACCATTGCGCATGCCATAGGGAAGGGGATCCAGCCCATGCTGAGCATGATCAATGTTATGGCCATTGTAGCCGATGAAGACTGAAGGATGAGGGTGAGCACTGTTCCGATGCCAAGGAAGATCAGCACGGACCAGAATCCGTATCCGGACCACTGCTTTACAAATTCAAGGACTTCAGGGGTCTGCTTTAGGTCTGGAACAGATTCCTTCATGAATGAGAGGCCGAGGAAAAGCAGCGAGAATCCGACTATAAGCTCTCCGATGTTCTTATGCTGGTTCTTCTTAGAATTCGAGAAAAGGAATCCTAGAAGCATCAGTGGAACTGCCAGAATCGAAATGTCAGCTTTGAATCCGAGAAGCGAAACCATCCATGCGGTGATTGTCGTACCGATGTTCGCGCCCATGATGACTCCGATGGCCTGAACCAGCGTAAGGAGTCCGGCGTTCACGAAACTCACGACCATTACTGTAGTCGCTGACGATGATTGGATCAGTGCCGTGATTCCGACTCCGGTCATCACGCGCTTGAACGGATTTGAAGTCATTGCTGAAAGAAAGCCTCTGAGTCTGTCACCGGCGGCTTTCTGAAGTCCCGAGCTCATCAGGTTCATTCCGTAAAGGAACATTCCCATCGCTCCGAACAGAGTAAAGATTTGAAGGATACCCATAGTTTGTTGAGAGTGTAATAAATTTTGACAAAAATAACGTCTTTGATTCTGAATTGCAATTTTGTTCATATTAAAATATTGTTAAATATAAGTGATTTTCCATATTCAATTTCTTTCTGTCCAATTTGTCACACAATTGATATTATGTTAACTTGCAATATAAAAAATCAACAATCCCCTTTGATTAATACATATTTAGACAAATTTTCATAAATTTGTTGAAATTAAATTTAACCGTTATGAAAATGCTGTATTACTCAAGATGGCATTCCGTTATGATCATTCTGTTTGGAATGTCCGCTTTATCGGCATGTGTCAATGAAGAATATGACCTCTCAAAGGACATTGACACAGAAATCACGATTCTCAAGAATGTTTCAATGCCCGTGGGTTCGATCGAACCTGTGACAATTGAAAAGGTTCTGAGTCTTGATGAAGATGAGACTTCTGTCATACGTAAAGATGACAATGGAGATTTTGTCTTCACCTTTACCGGAAAGGAGATTTCGGCTGAAATCGAAGTTCCTTCTTTCAGTATTGCCCCTGCAAACGGGATTCATACCGAACCGATTGAAGTACATTTCGGTACCGGTGACGCAGCTGGTAAGAATCCTTCGTTAATCACAGAAGACATTGTATACAGTGTAGTTTCTGGCAAGGTTCTGGATGCTTCTATGGACATTGATATAGAATCGCAGCTCCCTTCGCAGATTGCCGATGTAAAGTCCGTTTCACTTGACGCCTCAGTTTATATGAACTTTGCAGTGAATGCCGGTTCTGTTCATCTTATGAAGGGTTTTGCTATTGAATTCCCTGACTTTCTGAGTCTTACGAAATCCGGTATGACTGATTCAAGGTTCGATCTTCATAATAATAAACTTGTGGTAACGGAGGATGTACGCATATCTTCTGACTCCCCTCTTACTTTCGCTCTTCTTGTTGACAGGATCAATCTTCCGGCCGGGGCCGTTTCCGGCGGTCAGCTGGCTATTAAAGATCAGGTCAAGGTGACGGGTGATTTCTACCTCTCCCCTTCTGACTTCAACGTCATTCCAGACGAGCTTGTCGTCAATATAAAGGCAGATATAACGGATCTCGATGTACTTTCTGCGGAAGTTAAACTGGCTATAAATGAGACGGTTGCGGGCAGTACGGTTTCTGTTGGAGAACTTCCTGAATTCCTGACAGGCGGTAACGTTTGTCTGGACATCTACAATCCGTCGTTGAATTTCGGAATCAAGAACAATACTCCGTTTGCTTTTGGCGTAAAGGCTGGCGTCAGGGCAGCTCGTGGAAATGATGTCGTAGACATCGTGCTTGGAGAGAATCCGACGATTGAAATACCTGCAGAGACAGACGCCTTTTATCAGATTACACGAAGGGAGACCTATGTCCCACAGGGTGCTGTAAATGTTGTCGTGCCTGAATTGGGAAATCTTATAAGCATTCTTCCCGAAACAGTCTCTTTTGATGACATTACCTTGACTTCGACCTCAAGTGATTATGTATCGGTCGCTTCCGGAGTCAGATACAATGCTTCTCTTTCATATGAAGTCTATGCCCCTCTTGCATTCGACAACGAACTTCAGATCGAATTTTCAACTGATATCGAAAACATCGGAATGTCATTCGAAGATGTTACGATAGATGATCTAACGATCAGCCTCAAGATCGAGAATTCTATTCCTTTGGATTTCGCGATAAAGGCTGTCGCATTGGATGCGGAAGGCGGAATCAGCAGCGGTCAGGATCTTTCAGTCAGCGGTCCGGTAAAGGGTGGTACGCAGAACTCCCCTGCTGTCAGTGACATAGATCTTTCGATAAAGAGCACCGGCGGTCAGTTTGGACTGGATGCTCTCAGGCTTACAATGACTGCATCAGCTCCTTCAGACCTGACAGGTGTTGCCCTGAACGAGAAACAGGGATTCAAGATCACTGACCTTGTAATCACTTGCCCGGAAGGCATTACATTCAATAATTCTGAAAAATAGACGACCTATGAAACGGATACAATATATAATGGTGCTTGTTGCACTTGCGGCTGCATCGGTTTCCGCCTTCGGACAGCAGAACCTCAGGTCTGCGTATTTCCTTGACGGATATACATACAATTACAAGATGAACCCGGCCATGGCTCCTGAACGTGCGTTCTTTGCAACGCCTGGAATGGGAAACGTAGGAGTCGGCGCTGAATCAAACCTAGCTCTCTCGACATTCCTCTACCCTACCGGTAAAGGAAACCTTACCACTTTCATGAGCAATTCAGTTGCTGCCGATCAGTTCCTTGACAGATTGCAGGTCGCTAACAATTTGAATGTAAGCGTAAATGAGACTCTGTTTGCTACCGGATACCGCATCGGTAAGTCGTATCATACTGTCGACATATCCCTTAAGGCAGATGCTTCTGCAATTCTTCCGAAGGATCTTTTCGCTTTTGCCAAGACAGGATCTTCAGCAGGAGCCACTTCATGGGACATCTCCAGGACCGGAATACGTACCAATGCAAGAATGGAGCTTGCATACGGATACTCACGCCCTATATCTGACTGGATCAGGGTCGGTGCAAGAGTAAAGGTGCTTATGGGCATCGTGCGTGCGGATATGCTTATAGACGACCTGAACCTAAAGATGGACGGTCAGGAATGGGCAGTTACCGCGCATGGAAGCGCAGAAGTCTCAGGTCCGTTCAATGTAGCTAAGGTACAGGGCTCAAATGAAGTGGATATGGGCAATGTGACCCTCCCTGACATCGAGGCCATCAGCGAATACCTTGTCAATCCAAGCCTTGGACTTGCATTCGATCTCGGAGCTTCGTTCGATTTTCTGGATTACTTCACGGCGTCGGTTTCCGTACTGGATCTTGGATTTGTCGGGTGGAAATCAACCACTTCTGCCGTAATGCCAGGAGGAAAATGGTCATTTGACGGATTTGACAATATCTCTTTCGATGAAAGCGGCGGAATTGATTCAGAACTTGACCAGCTCGGCGAATCTCTAGGCAATATGCTCAAGATGGAGATTTCTGAAGAAGCGGTAACGAAGTCAAATTCACTTGCGGCTACAGTACATGCCGGAATCGAGGCCAGAATGCCGTTCTATGAAAGACTCTCTTTCGGTCTTCTCGGCACACAGAGGATAGACGGAATCTATTCATGGACGGAGGGAAGGGTTTCGGCGAACGTCGCGCCGACAAACTGGCTCAGCCTCGCTGCCAGCTACGCGGTTTCCAATTTCGGAAGTTCGGCAGGAGGAGTAGTGAACATCCACCTGCCGGGACTCAATCTCTATGCGGGACTTGACTCATTCCTCCCTCTTATGAATGTGACTCCTCAGTTCATACCGATTGACAGTCTCAATACAAACCTTACCTTCGGAATTACATTCACTTTCGGCAAGGCTATGGGAAGATATCGTAACTGATTACAGTGAATGAAGATAAGTCTTTGTCTTCTTCCAGTTTCCGAATTTAAGATCAGATTCCCTGATCATCACATCCAGGGTTCCGCAGTCATAAAAGCGGAGCCCTATTTCTTCGTCTTCCTCAAGGTGAAGAAGCGAAGCGAGACCCGGATATTCATTCCTTACATCCTCGTAGAAAGGGACACCCAGAAGTCTTGATGTCATGGAATCGTCATCGCAGCTGAAGAACTCCATCTCCATTTCAGGTTCGGTAAGCGGCTGGTCATCATCGTCTACCAGTATGCATGACTGGAAGGTCTCGAAGTTGATGGTCTTTGCATACTTGACTACAAACTCCCCTTTCGGCCACTCGCCCATTCCGTTATGGGTCATGGACTCATATCCGAGATATTCGTCTATTGCACCGAAGAAATAAAGCATTCCTTCGTGCGGAAGCTTGTTCTCCGGATCGAATGCAGCGATGTCCTCGCAGTTGATCTGACAGATGAAGGTCAGAGGGTAATCGAAGGTCTCTCCGTCTTCATCCGTAACCTTGACGGTAGGATATTCCATCTGTTCAGGGAAATCAGGGTCTCCCCACCATTTGCTTGCACAGAAGAGCACGCGCTCGGTCTTTTTCAGTTTAAATCCAATTGCCATATTCGTTGATTTTTAGAATGTCAAGGCTATGCCGAAGGACATCGCACTGACATATGCATTGTTTCTGTTGATCCTGTCAGAAGGGATCTTTATTCCATAATATTCAATGTCCGGATGGGTCAATACAGACAGGTAAGACATGAGTAAGTCAAGTTTCGTATCCCGGCTCAAGGAAACGCGATACCCGCATCCGACCTTCCCGGTAAGTATGGACTGCGGATCTTCCTTGATGCTGAAACCGCTTCCAAGGTCTATGAATGTGAACCATCTGTCCTGCATATGGTCGTCACCTGAATATCTTGTAAGTCTGATTGACAGAGGGATGGTGTGGTGGTAGTCTTCTATGGCGGAAATGCCAGCATAAACGGACACGTTATAGTTAGGCGAGATGTTGTATCCGGCATGGAGATAGGCTTCCGCATTGCTGTGATACATGAATCCGTATTCACGTGGATCGACCCTGTATCCTTCAGGAGCGTAGAAGTTATGGTGATATCCTGAATAGAAGATCCCTATATATCCCCATTCAGCACCGAAGGTGAACCGAGGGCATGATACGGATTGTCCTGCCGCTTCAAGATGAAGCAGCAATGCGGCCAGAAGTATTACACATGCCTTTTTCATGGTCAGAACAGGTATTTGATCCCGATTTCGGGAATCATTGCATTAATCAGCCCGCCTTTATAATACCGCATCTCAAGATGCCCCTCCACTATGGTCATATGCATTCCAAGAGTCGGAGCCAGGCTTATGGATATCGAAACCTTCCGGTCAAACAGACATTCCATTCCAAGCCTTCCCTTCAGTCCGAAGAAATATCCGTAGTCTTTCTTGAATTCATGAGCGATGCCTGCCGTGATTCCAGGACCGGCAAATGCGCATATGGTGTTTCCGTTTCGGGATGCCCATCTGCTTATGATGAAATTGCCTGACAGTGAGGCGGAAACGCCAGGCATCCTTGTGCTGTCCATGAAATATGGACCCATCTCTGCCTTGATGTCGGCGTTGATGAAGCAGTCCTGATTCAGTGTGTGCTCATATGTTGCTCCCAGGGCGCTGAATGAAAATGAAGCGCCAACAGACCGAGGCTGCGCATCGGCATAGGATATGGCTGCGCAGACGGTAAGGCATAGGACTGCAAATCTTTTCAATGCTTCGAGCATGAGGTTCAGGTCTTCAGATGCGAATTTAAGAAAAATAAGCCGATTTGCGAGAAATTTTCATAACTTTGTATTCTGTACTAACCCAAAACCTGAATTATTATGAGTGTAACAATCAAGAAAGTTACAACCAAGAAAGACCTTAAATCATTTGTCCGTTTCGCAAACAGGCTCTATAAAGGAAATAAATATTACGTTCCCAGCATGCCGTTTGACGACATGAATACATTGAGAAAAGAGACCAACGGAGCTTTCGATTTCTGTGAAGCGGAACTCTACCTTGCATACAAGGACGGCAAGCTTGCCGGAAGAGTTGCAGCTATAGTAAACCACAAGGCAAATGCCGCTTGGAAAGTGGAGCAGGTGCGTTTCGGATGGATTGACTTCATAGATGACATAGAAGTTTCTTCAGCTTTGCTCGATGCGGTAATAGCATTCGGAAAGTCAAAAGGAATGAAGCAGATAGTAGGCCCTCTGGGCTTCACTGACTTCGATCCGGAAGGAATGCTCGTAGAAGGATTCGACCGTCTCAGCACGATGGCTCTGATCTACAACTATCCTTATTATCCGGAGCATATGAAGAAGCTCGGATTCTACAAGGAGACGGGCTGGGTTGAATACAGGATCACTCTCCCGACCGAGATGCCGGAAAAGCATATCAAGTATGCGGAAATCATAAAGGAACGATATAATCTGAAGGTAAGGAAGCTTACAAAGAAGCAGATACGTCAGGAAAACTACGGCCGCAAGGTCTTTGAACTTGTCAATCAGACCTATTGTGTCCTTTACGGATACTCGCTTCTCTCAGAAAAGCAGATCGACCAGTACGTCGACCTCTACCTTGGTCTTGCCGACCCAAGGATGTTCAGCTTCGTGGAGAACGAACAGGGCGAGCTGATCGCTTTAGGCATTACGATCCCATCACTCTCTGAAGCTCTTCAGAAGTGTAACGGAGAGATATTCCCGTTCGGATGGTGGCACCTTCTCAAGACAATGTACTGGAAGAAGCCGGACACTCTCGACATGCTCCTTATCGGCGTAAGGCCTGATTATCAGAGCAAAGGCGTCAATGCACTCCTGTTCTGCGACCTCTTCAAGACATATAAGGAACTCGGATTCAAGTATGCCGAAACCAATGCGAACCTTGAGACAAATGCCAAGGTCCAGGCGATGTGGAGTCCGTTCGAAAAGGAACAGCATAAGAAGCGCTGGGTGTTCGGTAAGGATATTTGATGAACTTGATTGAATGACAGGTGACGACAACATAGGACGCGGCAGAATGCTGCCCCCTCTTCCGGAGAGAATGCGCCCCCAGACCCTTGACGGGTATGTGGGGCAGTCTCATCTTGTAGGAAAGGGATGCATCCTCCGCAATATGATCGAGAGCGGAAACCTCTCTTCATTCATATTGTGGGGCCCTCCAGGCGTCGGCAAGACCACATTGTCAAGAATCGTGGCCAAATCCCTCGGACGTGAATTCTACACCTTGTCTGCTGTAAGCGCCGGTGTGAAGGACGTGAGGGAAGTGATTGACAAGGCCCGTTCCGGTTCGATATTTTCAAGCGGACTGTCCCCAATCCTTTTCATAGATGAAATCCATCGCTTCAACAAGTCCCAGCAGGATGCCCTCCTCGGTGCGGTTGAAGACGGAACTGTGGTTCTTATCGGCGCGACGACAGAGAACCCATCCTTCGAAGTCATCACTCCCCTTTTGTCACGCTGCCAGGTCTTTGTCCTGAAGTCTTTGGAAAAGCCTGATCTTCAGCGCCTTCTGGAGAGGGCTGTAAAGGAGGACGAGATACTGAAATACAGAAAGATAGATATAAAGGAGACAGATGCCCTCTTCCGCCACAGCGCCGGAGATGCGCGCAAGCTCCTTAATATTCTTGAGATTGTAGTCGGATCCTTTACAGGAAACGCGGACGTTCTGATCGACAACAAGACGGTGACTTCATGTCTTCAGGAAAACATCGCCATCTATGACAAGGGCGGCGAGATGCACTATGACATAATCTCCGCCTTCATCAAGAGTGTAAGAGGTTCCGATCCGAATGCTGCCGTTTATTATCTTGCCAGGATGCTGGAAGGTGGAGAAGACCCTCTTTTCATTGCAAGGCGCCTTTGCATACTTGCTGCCGAAGATGTAGGCCTGGCAAATCCCAACGCCCTTCTTCTGGCAAATTCATGCTTCCAGATAGTCCACAACATAGGAATGCCGGAAGCCCGTATCCCTCTTGCAGAAGTGACGATCTATCTTGCGTCTTCAGCAAAGAGCAACTCTGCGTATGTGGCTATCAATGAGGCGCTTGAGATGGCCCGAAATACGCAGACAGCGTCAGTGCCTCTGTATTTGCGCAATGCTCCGACAAAGCTTATGAGCGAGCTCGGATATGCAGACGGATACAAGTATGCCCACGATTATCCCGGCCATTTTACGGATCTGGAATTCATGCCTGCAGAACTTGCCGGACACAAGTTCTACGAACCTGCAGATAACAAGCAGGAGGAAACTCTCAGAGCGCGCCTCGAATCGCTTTGGCCTAAATACTATTAGAAAGGATATCCTACACCGAAATGTACGGCAAAACCGTCTCTCTTGAGCCATTGGTCAGGAGTGACCCATTTCTGCACTCGTGCCGGGTCATGGATCTTCATACCCATATCGACACGGAGAAGCAGGAAGCTGAAGTCAAGTCTTACTCCTAATCCCCAGTTTGCTGCGATGCTTTCTCCGAACGTGTCCCATCTGAACATGGATTTGTCGCTGTCGCCTTCGCCGCTGCTTCTGAGGTTCCATATGTTTCCTGCATCAACGAAAAGCGCTCCTGCCACTTTCCAGAACATGTTGAAGCGGTATTCGATATTCGCTTCCAGCTTCATGTCTCCGGTCTGGTTAGGGATGACGAACGAGTCGTCCATCTGCGAAAGTCCTGGACCTACTGTTCTGGTCTGCCATCCTCTGAGGCTGTTCGAACCGCCTGCATAGAAATGCTTCTCGAAAGGAAGGGCGGTCGAGTTTCCATATGCATAACCCGCTCCTGCAAGGATCCTTGTCGCGATGGCCTGTCCGGTATTTCTTCCGAATATCCATGTGCGTCCCAATGTCAGCTCTCCTCTGACAAACTGCGAATATGGGGTATTCCAGATCATTCTGGCGCCATTGCTGTCCTGGTTCATCAGGTTGTTGAAGCAGCTTAACAGGTTTCCGGCTATGTCAAACTGGAAGCGCGAATACATATAGGTTGACTTCGGGATGCTCTCAGCGTCTGTAGTATAATACAGCATGAGGCCGGAACCGAGGTCGAAGTGGTTCTGGTAGGCGTTCCTTAGGAATGGGTCTGCAGCCAGGGAGTTGTAGAAGTCAGAATCCAGATTGAAAAGCTTTACGATGTTCATCTGAAGAGGATAGGCCTGATAGAAGAACCTGTTGTTGACGTTACCGCTGTATCCGTATGAGGTGGAGATGATGTTTCGCGTATACTCCGGCCTGTCCTGATAATTGTATGATACATTGACGTCGGTGCGTGGCACGGCACCTGGGAACATCGAGTATGGCAGAGGGAAGAACTTAGGAAAACTTAATCCTCCTGATACTCCGAACTCGTTGGAACGTACTGATTCGTTGAACTTGAACTGGAAATTACCCATGAAGCTCAGGTTCAGCATCTCTCCCCCGCGGAAGATGTTCTTGTGGTAGTATGAAAGCTGTGGGGAGATACCGAAGAGGCCTGATGAATTGGTGGAAGCCTCAAGGTTGACCTTGAATCCCTGCAGTTTCGACTGATTGAGCGTGATCGAACAGTCGACAAGGTTGGTGTCCTTCGGTGTCATGCCGATATTCACGGTACTGAAGATCTTCAGGGCGGAAAGGCGGTTGTAGGTGTTGTTGACGGCATCTTCGCTGTAGACCTGTCCGGGAGCGAGTGTCGTCAGGTCTTTAAGCACCTTCGGTCTGATCTTCAGGTTCTCCGGATATGAAATCTCTACCTTGTCCAGGTAGTATTTTCTTATCGGATGTGCGTTTCGCGAGCTCTCATTACGGGTAAATTCGTTGATTGTTACTGTCAGTGCGGCTTCGTCCTTATGTGAAAGCGTATCGGCTGTGAAGAAGAAATGGTTCTTGTTGAAGTCGAAGAATCCTTCGTTTCTCATCGCGGCCCCAAACTTCTCCGATTCAGTTTCAAGAGCAGCCTCTGAAAGGAAACTGCCCTCCTTTACGGCGAACTTGGACGTATCCTGTAGGAATGCGGTCCTGAATTCTCCCCTTTCAGGCAATACATATTCAATGGAGCTTATAGGAAACTGCTTTCCAAGCAGGACATTATACGTTACAAATACCTTTCTTTTCCTGACGCTGATATCGGTATCTACCTTGGAACCGTAATATCCCTGGTATTCCAGATGGGTCAGGATATTTTCTACCGAGCTTTCCACAAGATCGGCATCGTATATGACAGGAGCGAGTCCTACCTTCTGGACCAGCTTGTCCCAGGCTTTTCCCTTTCCGTTCGACCAGTTGTAGACGCTGAGGAACGGGTTCCATCCGAATATGATGGACGGATTCGGTTTCTGCTTGAGGTATGGAGACAGTTCGCTTGTGCTGAACTTGCTGTCGTTGAGCACCTTTATTTTGTTATCGGCCAGACGGTACTGGTCTTCCTGAAGCACGCGGGTGGTGCTGCAGGATATCACGGCCAAGGTCAGAATGGCAATTGTAGATAATCTTAGGACACTTTTCATCATTATACCGCAAATTTATCTTAAACTATGCTTTTCTCAAAATTTTAGCCAGAAAAATTAGTATCTTTGTAAGTCTGACACCAATAAAATTATGGCATCTATATCTAATAATGAGATAAAGAGAGTCAAATCTCTGCAGCAGAAGAAGTTCAGAGACGAGCTGGGACTCTTTACAGTCGAAGGAGAAAAGATGGTCGAAGAGGCTCTCCGTTCCGGCATGGACGTCGAGAATGTCTACAGGACCGGTGATATCGGACATGATGCAATGTCCAGAATATCAGCGCTTTCCTCCCCTTCTCCGGTTCTTGCCGTTGTCAGGAAGCCGGCTGACATATATGTCGGAGACCTCTCTTTGATGGAGAAGACGCTTTCCGATGGAGGGCTCTTCCTGGCTCTTGACACCATACGCGATC
Source organism: Bacteroidales bacterium (assembly GCA_017461285.1). Next base: position 37,284 of record JAFTYS010000053.1, read on the forward strand.
CGGGAAATCTCGGAACCATTCTGCGCATAGCCGACTGGTTCGGCATAGATGCCGTCTTTGCCGCCCCTGATACGGTAGATGTATTCAATCCTAAAGTGGTCCAGGCCACAATGGGGGCTATCTTCAGAGTAAAGATGCACTATGTTGATCTCTCGGCATTGTCCCGGATGGTTCTTGACAGAGGCGGAAAGATTTTCGGAACATTCCTTGACGGAGAGAACATGTATCAGAAAGAGCTGGACAACGGCGAGGCTTCTCCTTCGATGATAGTGATAGGAAACGAGTCTGTCGGCATTTCGGACGAGATGGCAGAGCTTGTGACTGACCGGCTGTACATTCCTCCATATCCGTCAGACCAGCCGGGTTCGGAATCCCTCAATGCAGCCATAGCCACGGCTATATCAGTGGCAGAATTCCGCAGAAGACTTTACAGATAAGATGAATACTATAGAACCTGTTCTGCTCAAGGAGCTTAACGAAACCGATTACGAGTCTCTGATCCGCTTCAGGATCAGGAAGATCCTGATGATATGCAGCAACTATGATGCATTCATACTGGAAGAAGACGGACAGATAGAGACTCAGATCTATAAGGAATACATTGATCTGAACCTGAGCAACCCGCCAAAATTCATATGGGTGCAGACGGCTGCAGAAGCGCGTGAACTCCTGAATACGGTCGTAGGCATCGATATGGTCATGTGCATGTACAATGTGAGTGACAAGGATGTGTTCGCTTTGGCATCGGAGATAGAGAAGGAAAGACCGAGTCTTCCGTTCGTGCTTCTTACCCACTTCTCGAAAGAGGTCTACAGACGTCTTGCCCTTCAGGATACATCAGCGGTCGACTATATGTTCAGCTGGCATGGCAATGCGGACCTCATTGTGGCCATAATCAAGCTCTTCGAGGACCTTCAGAATGCTGAACATGACATTCTCGGTGTAGGTGTGCAGGCCATACTCCTTGTCGAAGACTCGGTAAAGTATTACTCCACATATCTTCCCGAACTGTACAAGCTCATCCTGATGCAGAACAGCGAATTCCTGACGGAGACCCTTAACCAGCAGCAGCGCAAGATCCGAAAGCGTTCCCGTCCGAAGATACTGCTCGCCACCAACTACGATGATGCGCTGGCCATGTATGAGAAATACAAGAACAATCTGCTTGGCGTGATCTCTGACGTGGGATTTACCATGCATAAGGATGAAGGACCGGACAAGGAAGTTCTGGATGCCGGTATACAGCTTGTAAGCCACATCAAGGCAGATGACCCTATGATGCCGGTACTCCTTCAGTCGTCACAGGCGAGCGTTGCTGCTGTGGCACAAGAGATTGGAGTAGGTTTTCTGAAGAAGTACTCAAAGACTCTCATGCTTCAGCTAGCCGAATATATCAGGGAAGAATTCGGATTCGGAGACTTCGTTTTCCGTGATGATGACAGGGTCGAATACGGCCGTGCCAGCAATCTAAAGGAACTGGAAGCCCTTGTACGCACGCTGCCGGATGATGTCCTTCTCAAGGCCACATCCAAGAACATGCTTTCGAAGTGGTTCTACTCACGCGGACTCTTCACTCTTGGCGGAAAGGTAAAGGCGGTACAGGAAAGCCATTTCGCAACGACAGACGACATGCGCCTTTACGTATCTCAGCAGATACATGACTTCCATGCTCTCATGGGACGTGGAGTCATAGCGCATTTCGATACGGAGAATTACGGTCGCCACATATGGTTCTCCCGCATGGGAGAAGGCTCGCTGGGAGGAAAGGCCCGTGGACTGGCTTTTCTGAACAGTCTGATAGACAAGCACAAGCTGGCTGACAAATATCCCGGAGTCAAGATGTCTATCCCTAGGACAATCGTCATAGCTACAGACTATTTCGACCAGTTCATACTTGAGAACGACCTTCAGTATATCATTGATTCAGAGGTGTCTGATGAGGAAATCCTCTCAGAATTCGTCGCTTCTCGCCTTCCTGAAAAACTGGTAGAGCAGCTTAGGGTCTATGTGAACCAGGCCCACTCCCCTTTTGCAGTGCGTTCAAGCTCGAAGCTGGAAGACAGCAGCTACCAGCCGTTTGCCGGAGTGTATTCGACCTACATGGTTCCTTTGGTGGAAAACAGGGATCAGATGCTTCGAATGTTAGGCAAGGCCATAAAGAGCGTATATGCTTCAGTGTTCTATGCTGGCAGCAGGACATATATCCAGACCACGGCAAATCTTCTCAGCGAGGAGAAGATGGCTGTAGTCGTCCAGAGCATATGCGGCTCTGAGCATGACGGACTGTACTTCCCTATGCTTTCAGGTGTGGCCAGGTCTGTCAATTTCTATCCTATCGGAAACGAGAAGCCTGAAGACGGAATCGTCAACCTTGCGTTCGGCCTCGGAAAGACCGTCGTCGACGGAGGCAACACATTGAGGTTCAGCCCTAAATATCCTAAGAAGATACTTCAGCTTTCTGATCCGAAACTGGCTTTGAGAGACACACAGAAGGATATGTATGCGCTCGACCTGAAGTCAGGAGCGTTCAAGATATCAAAGGATGAAGGCATCAACCTGGCCCACCCGCAGGTCGCTGAGATACTGGCTTCATATCCGCATCCGGAGCTTGTAGCCTCTACCTTCAGTGTAGAAAACAACCGCATGGTTCCCGGAATTACAGCCAGGGGGCCTCGCGTCGTGTCATTTGATGCCATTCTGAAGTACGGAAGATATCCGCTGGCCCAGATAATAAGCGATGTGATGGCGATCTGCAGGAAGGAGCTCATGTGCGACGTCGAGATCGAGTTTGCAGCCGACCTTCAGAATGGTCCTGCCGGTCCTGTACTTGTCATGAAGCTGCTTCAGGTCCGTCCGGTCGGTGAATATGCCGATGGTACCACCACAACCATAGAGAAAGCTTCGGAATCCATACCTAATGTTCTTCTCCGTTCTGGAAAGGCGCTTGGTTCCGGCTTTTCCGAAGGCATGAGCTATATCATCCATGTGCCTTCCGCTACATTCGACAGTGCGAAGACCAGAGAAATGGCCAAGACCATTTCAGAAATGAATGACAAGGTCAGAAAGATGGGGGGAAACTATCTTCTCGTCGGCCCGGGACGCTGGGGCTCTTCGGATCCATGGCTGGGAATCCCTGTTCTCTGGAATGAGATTTCTGAAGCGAGGATGATTGTGGAGACCGCAATACCGGGCTATCAGATAGAGCCGAGTCAGGGAACCCATTTCTTCCAGAACATCACTTCCCTTGGCGTCGGATATCTGACGATAGATACGGTCAGAGGCGATGGATATATTGACGAAAATGCCCTTTCAAAGCTCAATTGCATCGAAGAAAATGACTTTGTCAAGCTTTATGAAGCTCCTGAAGGCCTGATCGGCTTCATTGACCGTCAGTCGAACAAGGCAATTGTCGGTTATTAGATAATTGGTTGAAAAACAATCGGTATAACAAAAGTGTTTACATGTGTAACAAATTTGTTATACCGATTTTTCGTATATTTTGACCCATATTATTGGATGAGCGTCAGGATTTTTGCATCAAATGGCGGAACCGTAATGGTGATTTCCTTGCCCGGATAAAGATCATCGCTGACAGGAATCTCCATCCATTCGAATGCATGCTCCGGTATGACGATATTCATCGTCGCTTCATGTTTAGAGAAGTTGGCGGCCACAAGTACCGTATGGTCAAGATGGTCTCTGAGGAATACGAAATGTCTGTTCTTGTCGAAACCGTCAGAACAAGTGTTGCAGTAACATAGATCATAGGTAGTACCGTGCTTGATCGCCGTATCGCTGGAAGCGAACCTTACCGCCTCGGCAAACCTGCAGAACAACTCGGCCTCTTCTCTGGTCAGTCCGGATTCAACAATGGCATCAGCGTCCAATGTCCTGTATGCTCCTGATGCGATCATCTTTCTGAGGCGGCGGACTGAAGCGACGCTCCACCAATCGAAGATTGTGGTGCGGCCGTCGCGTCCGCTGAATCCTTCCTCGTCCATACCCTTCTCCCCTATCTCTTCTCCGAAATATATCATGAAAGGGGCTGTGTTCAGGAGAAGTGATACATATAGAGGGGCAAATGTGTTTGCTGCGCTCTTTCCGAAGAAATCCGATGCGAAACGCTGTTCGTCGTGGTTTTCAAGGAAATTGAGCATGTACG
>JAFTYS010000054.1 GCA_017461285.1 Bacteroidales bacterium
TGCCGTCGGACAGAAAGTCTTCCTGGTCAGAACTGTTATGCCTGGATATGAACTTGGCTCCTATGTTCAGCATGTGCGTTTTCCCGTTTCCAAGCGGAGTGCTGAAATCGGCCTGGATTGTGTGGGTCATGGAATTGACCAGCGCTTCGCTGCGGCGGTCTGTCAGGTTGAGGAAAGAGTTGCCGTCAGTGTTGAAGGTGTTGTAAGTGTCGTTTACCGAAGGATTTCCGTTGAACTGATATGACAATATGAACGATCTTTCCGGCATTCCGGCCCAGAGATGTTCGTAGTCGGCATTTGCCGTTATATTGTTTGATGTGTTCCTAGTATAGACGGTTCCGTCATAGTCGAAACAGTAATCAGGTCCATTTATCAAAGTTGAATTCATTCCATCATATTCCATTCCGAAGTGCATCCATCCTGCACCGGCCGAGATGAGGTTGAGTGAGTCTATTTCGTAGCTCAGGTTCATGCTTCCCGTGAACATAGGAATATCGATGTCAGTCTCGGTGTGTGAGAATGTGGTCATATCACCTTTGGCGGTCTTCTGCACCCTTTCGACATCTGTGAAAGTATCCTTGTTGCGGCTACATATGGCTTGTCCGTTCATACTGAAAGCCCATTTGCCTTTCTGCATGCTATAGAAAGCATTTCCTCCTGCGCCTCTGGTAGAACCTATGATTCCTATTGTTCCATATTGCCCGTCCATCGGATTGCCGCCTTCCGATCTGTTGGAAGATGTCGTGATATTGAGGACTCCACCCACTCCTTCCGCATCATACCTGGCTCCGGGATTGGTCACGACCTCGATCTTTCTGACGAAGCTGGCCGGCATTGTCTTCAGTATGGCTGACGGGTTGGATGAAATCATCTGATTCGGCTTCCCGTCCACATAGACCAGAAAGCTGGAACTGCCGTTCACTGTGATATTGTCTTGTCCGTCGACAGATACCATCGGCACCTTGCGGAGCATCTCCAGAACGGTGCTGGTCTTGGAATCCACATCGTCTTCCACCTTATATGTGATCTTGTCCACATCCATCTTTACCAGAGTCTTCTGGGCCGTGACTGATCCGGCCTTCAGAGTCTGCACATCATCTTCTATGAGGATTGTACCCAGATCCAGTACATCCTGTCCGTCAAGCCGGAACGCGACATTGCGCTCTTTTCTTCCCATGTTGCTGAAGAGCATGCGGAAACTGCCTTTTCCTGTCAGTGTCTGTGAAAACCGGCCGGATTCGTCTGTCGTGGTGAATGCTATCGGCTTGGACGGGTCTTCTTCTTTGAAGAACTGCAGTACTGCTGCCGGCTCACCCTCTCTTGTGAGCGAGTCTGCTATTGTGCCGGTTACTTCAGTTGACTGTCCTTTTACGTTTACTGCTGCAAAAACGAATAATGATATGATAAGGAATCGTTTCATGTTCTTGTATTCTTATGTTGACGCCTGCAAAGATAGGGTCATATGTAATCCGCGTAACAGTGTTTCGACCGATGCCCGGTTTTCTTCGACAGACTGTGCCAGCAGGCTCCTCCTTTCATTTCATATATTGATATTTTGGTTAACTTTGCCGTATGATTACAAACCCGAACGTAAAGATTAACCTGGGACTTAATGTCCTTCGAAAGAGGGAGGACGGATTCCATGACCTCGAGACACTTTTTGTGCCGTACTTCGGCATCAGCGACACCCTGGAAATCGTTGTCGGAGACGATTACAGCAGGACATCTGCGGCACTCTTCGGCCGATATGGGGAGCCGGACGGCTGCGCCGGAGAGGCTCCCATGCTGGTGCAGGGCATCTCGGAAGACGGCAAGCTGATGATCACCATCGCCCGTAAGGAAGGCGTGGACTGGGATCCGCTCAAGGACCTCACGGCTAAGGCATACAGGATTCTTGCGGAAGACTTCGAGCTTCCGCCGGTGAAGATATTCCTGGAGAAGACATCTCCGGTCGGTGCGGGTCTGGGCGGCGGCTCTGCCGATGCCGCTTTTGCCTTGAAGATGCTGGACGAGCTATGCGGACTCGGTCTTTCCGAGGAGCAGCTGGCATCATATGCTTCAAGGCTGGGAAGCGACTGCGCATTCTTCGTCTACAACCGTCCGATGATCGGTGAAGGAAGGGGAGAGATCCTGTCGGAGTATCCTCTTTCGTTAGTAGGCTACGATCTCCAGGTCCTGACCCCGGAAGGAATCGCTGTCTCTACGAAGGATGCTTACAGCGGCATAAGGCCGCATCTTCCTGAAGTCCCGTTGAGGGAGGCCCTTGCCCGACCTATAGAAGAGTGGGACGGCATCCTGGTCAATGACTTCGAAGAGACCGTCTTCGCCAAATATCCCGAACTCGCCGCCATCAAGCGTTCCCTCTACGACAGCGGAGCAGCCTACGCCTCCATGTCCGGCTCCGGCTCCGCCCTCTTCGCCCTCTACAGGAAATAAAACAATAAAAAAAAGAAAAAAGTGACGAAAACACCGGATTCTGTGACGAACGGATGACGGTGTTTTCTTTGTTTTGCCTTTCTTTGGGGCATGAAAAGACTTGTGTTGATGATCGCTGCGGCCGTGCTGTACTCGTGCGGACTGGAGCAGGTGGATGAGGGGACACATTCGTCCTCTGACGGGATATGGAAGGGACCTTCCTATGGGAAACATCTGTCGGGAACCGTCTATGCGGCGGGGCTTGACTATCCTGACGCCTACGACTGGAGGGCGGATACAGAAAAAGGTAAGGTCAAGTGCTCGATGGTACTCTTTGCCGACGGGATACCGGTGCTCAAGGTTCCGGTAGGGGATGCCCACGAGGTGTCTTCGGACATCGGCCGGCACAGGATCCGTGCCGGAAATCTCTACACCGACTATACTGACGGGAAGACCACGGTCCTGAAGAAGGACGGTAAGGAAATCGCGCGGTATGAGGGAGCGGAGGATATCATCTGCATGGAGGTCCATGACGGAAAGGTCCATTCTCTCAGCCGCCCGTCAGGCGGCGAGGGATTCAGATACAGGGTGGACGGCAGTCTTGTGCTGGAGCGCTCCGACGGGGTCCCGTACCCGCATCTGACGGTGCATCAGGACAGCGTCCGCTTCTGCTTCAGCCAGTCGCAGCGTACTGCCGACGGCTCGCAGATGCGCTATTATCAGGTGTCGGACGGGATCGTGAGGCAGGTGGAAGTTCCGGAGGAAGCCTCGCGGGTCTGGGATATGATTGTATCGGAGGGCAAAGTCGCCATGGTGCTGTCCCTGCCTGACCGGAGCCCCGTGCTCATGCATGACGGAAAGGAGGAATATGTGGAATACCTGGGCCGCCAGACAGTGGTCTCATGCACTTTCTGCGACTCCGGACGCCTCTCTGTATGCGTCCGGTGCCGTTATTCCGGCGACAATCTGATGTCGGACATATTGTGGACTGCGGATGACGGATGGACCATGTACCGGATAGGACGTACCTTGGCCTGCTTCCATGTCGATGAAGAAAGGTGCAATGCCGTCATCAATCCCGCTGACGGTCGGGACGGAATCATATTCAGCGGAAGGACAGCCTCAGTAATGCCGCAGGGATACTCCGTCTTTTCGAAGGAATGCATGACGCGCAGGGACAGCGTCCTGTATGTGGGCCTGTCTTCCGGCGGCGAAGCCCCGCCGCTGGTCTGGCGGAACGGAGCTGCTGATACGTTGAGGATAAACGGACCGCTTACCTGCCTTCGATGATGTTGCGGGCGAGGGTGTTGGCGCAGACGAAGTCGCGCAGCTCGCGGCAGTCCGTATGCAGGATCGAATGCCTGTCTCCCTGCCAGAGGAGTGATCCTTCGTGGATGAAGCCTATCTTGTCTCCGATCTCGAGGATGGAATTCATGTCGTGGGTGTTCACCACAGTGGTCATGTTGAACTCCTTAGTCAGGTCGTGTATGAGGCGGTCGATGAGGATGGAGGTATACGGATCGAGACCGGAATTCGGCTCGTCGCAGAACAGGTATTCGGGGTTCAGGGCTATCGCGCGGGCGATTCCGACCCTTTTCTGCATGCCGCCGCTGAGCTCGTTCGGATACTTGTCGTCCGAGCCTATGACGTTTACCTTCTCAAGGCAGTACTGCGCCCTTTCGCGTCTCTGGGCAGCTGACCAGTCGGTGAAGAATTCCATCGGGAACATCACGTTCTCGATCACGGTGGCGAAGTCGAAGAGAGCGCTTCCCTGGAAGAGGATACCGATCTTCTGGCGCAGGGCCTTCTGCTCCTTATAGTTCATCTTCGAGAGCTGTCTGTCTCCGTAGGATATCTCACCGCTGTCGGGTTCTATGAGACCGATGAGGTTCTTCAGAAGAACGGTCTTGCCCGAACCGCTGGCGCCGATTATCATGTTGCACTTTCCGGGCTCGTATTCGACCGAAATATCCTTCAGTACGGGGACTCCCTCAAAGCTTTTGTTCAGATGTTCTACCTTTATCATGATACGGCGGTTTTTAATAAAGCATCAGCTCCGTGACGATGAGGTCGCTCAGGAGGATGAGGATGCTTGTGGTGACTATGGCTTTGGTGCTTGACTTTCCGACTCCGAGCGATCCGCCCTTTGCGTAATAGCCGTTGAAGGCCGCTATCGACGAGATCATGAAGCAGAAGAGGGATATCTTGAAGCAGCTGTAGAATATGTAGAATCCGTTGTAGAACGCCTTGATTCCGGTTATGTACGATGCTGTAGGGATGATCTGGGTGGTCTCCACCACGAAGTATCCTCCTATAAGTCCCAGCGCCAGGCTCATGAGCATCAGCAGGGGGCTGAGGATGGTGGCGGCAGTGACCTTCGGAAGCACAAGGAAGCAGGCCGAATTCACGCCCATCATGTCCATCGCGTCTATCTGCTCGGTGATGCGCATGCTGCCGATTTCCGAAGAAATGTTGGATCCCATCTTTCCGGCCAGGATCAGGGCGACCATGGTCGAGCAGAACTCGAGGATGAGGCTCTCTCTCACCATGTATCCGATGTACATCTTGTCGATGATCGGATTCTCGAGGTTCGATGCTGTCTGGATGACGAGCACGCCACCGATGAACAGCGATATCACTCCCACAAGAAGAATGGACGAGAGTATCAGCTTGTCGGCCTCGTTCACGAACTGCCTCCAGAAGATGCGTCCCTTTTCCGGTTTGCGGAACACCATCTTGAGGAAGAGGAAATACCTGCCTATGGATTCGAAGAATCTTCTTATCATCTCAAAAATCTCTTTGATCACCCGCAAAGTTACCATAAATCTTAGATATATCGTATATTTGTATCCGCTATAAATTCGTGACTATGAAAAATACAATCATCCTTATCATGACGGCTGTCCTTCTTCTGCCGTCGTTTGCATCGGCCCAGGAAAGCCTTCCTTTCCGTAATCCGGAACTTTCCAGAGAGGAAAGAATCGACGACCTTATCTCGCGACTGACCCTCCAGGAAAAAGTGAACATGATGATGCACGGCTCCAAGGGAGTCGAAAGGCTCGGCATTCCGGACTACAACTGGTGGAACGAAGCCCTGCACGGAGTGGCCAGGGCCGGTCTGGCGACCGTGTACCCGCAGGCCATCGGACTTGCGGCCACATTCGACCCTCAGACCCATCTTCAGACTTTCACATATGTATCTGACGAGGCACGTGCAAAATACAACGATGCGATCAGCAAAGGCCAGCACAAGCAGTATTACGGACTGACTTTCTGGACTCCTAACATAAACATATTCAGAGATCCGAGGTGGGGACGCGGACAGGAGACCTATGGCGAGGACCCTTATCTTACATCTGCCATGGGTGTCGCTACCGTGAAGGGACTTCAGGGAGACCATCCTGATTATTACAAGACCCATGCATGCGCCAAGCATTTCGCAGTCCACAGCGGACCGGAATGGAACAGGCACAGCTTTGATGTAGTGGTTTCTTCAAAAGATCTTTGGGAGACCTATCTGCCTGCTTTCGAGGCACTTGTAAAGGAAGGTGACGTCCGCGAGTTCATGGGCGCATACAACAGCTATGACGGCGACCCTTGCTGCGGAAGCTCATTCCTTCTGAAGGATATCCTCCGCGGAAGATGGAATTACGACGGTCTCGTCGTGTCTGACTGCTGGGCCATCAACGACTTCTTTGTGGTGGGCCATCACGAGACCCATCCTGATGCCGCATCAGCGTCTGCCGCAGCGGTACTTACCGGTACTGACATCGAGTGCGGAAGTGCATACGTTAACCTGATGAGCGCTGTCGAGGAAGGGATGATAACGGAAAAGGACATCGATGTTTCGATCCGTCGCATCCTGAACGGACTCTTCGAGCTGGGATTCTTCGATCCTGCTTCCATCGTTCCATGGGGCGGCATCCCGTATTCCAATGTTGATTCACAGGAACATAAGGATCATGCCCTTAAGGTCGCACGCCAGTCTGTGGTGCTTCTCAAGAACGAAGGCGGTCTTCTTCCGGTCGAGCCTTCAAAGGTAAGGAAGATTGCCGTTGTGGGACCTAATGCGGACGATGACAAGATGATGCTCGGAAACTATAACGGTACGCCGTCTCATACGGTGACCATCCTTGAAGGAATCAAGGCAGCATATCCTGATGCCGAAGTTACATATGAAAGAGGATGCGACCTTGTTGAAGGCTATGTATATGTGGATCCGCGCCTTCGCAGGGGCTTCCGTGCGGAAAATTATGAAGGACTTTCTGCCGAGCAGATGGCTGAAATCCAGCGCATGGAAAAGGAACGTCAGGCCCTTCTGGCAGCAGCTCCGAAGCCTATCCCTTCAGAAAACTATACTCCTGAAGCGCTTGCAGAGTTTGCTTCGAAGACTGCAGAGGACGCTGATGTGATCTTCTTCGTAGGAGGACTTTCTCCGTTCATCGAAGGAGAGGAGATGAAGGTCAGCCTCGACGGATTCAAGGGCGGAGACCGTGAGAAGATCGAGCTTCCTGAGGTTCAGGGAAAGATGCTCAAGGCCCTCAAGGCGACAGGAAAGCCTGTGGTGTTTGTCCTTTGCTCCGGCAGCGCCATCGCCCTCGAGCAGAATGAGGCGGACTACGACGCACTCGTATGCGCATGGTACGGCGGACAGGCAGGCGGTACGGCAGTGGGTGATGTCGTAAGCGGAAAGGTTTCCCCTTCAGGACGTCTTCCTATCACATTCTACAAGTCAACAGCCCAGCTTCCTGACTTCCTGGACTACAACATGAAGGGAAGGACCTACCGTTACATGACGGAGGAACCTCTATATCCATTCGGATACGGACTCAGCTATGCGGACTTCTCGTATGAAAAGGCAAAGCTTTCGTCAAAGTCCATCAAGGCTGGTGAAAGCGTTACCCTTACCGTGAACCTCAAGAACATCAGCGATGTGGCTTCTGATGAAATAGTCCAGGTCTATGTGAAGCGTCTTGGAGATGAGGATGCTCCATTGAAGGCTCTCAAGGGTTTCCAGAGGGTGAATGTGGGTCCGAACCAGACAAAGACAGTCTCAATCGAACTTCCTGCGTCGTCTTTCGAGTATTATGACTCTGTTTCAGACGATCTTGCGGTAAAGCCAGGCAAGTATCAGATCCTGTATGGTTCATCATCGGCAGATGCTGATCTTCAGGCACTTAAGCTGACGATAAAATAAATTTTTGCATGATAAAATAAATCTTATCATCGTTTTTTCGTCACATTTTTCTTTTTCTTATCATGTTTTTCCGCGTTTACGCCAATCTTTGACGTAAAAAACATCGATATGCTTATAAACATACATGCGGCGAAGTGCATCGGGATTGACGCGGTCCCGGTCACTGTAGAGATCGACGTGACTTCCGGCATCGGCATCCACCTGGTAGGACTTGCCGATGCTGCCGTGAAGGAAAGTCTCCTCAGGACGATAACGGCCCTTCAGTCGATGGGATTCAGGATTCCCGGCAAGAAGATAGTGATCAATCTTGCCCCGGCGGACATGCACAAGAAAGGAAGCGGATACGACGTTCCGATAGCCTTGGGCATAATCGCCTCGTCGGGGCAGATGGATCTGCCCCTGCTGGGCGATTACATGGTGATGGGCGAGCTCAGCCTTGACGGAGGGATAAGGGAAGTCCCTGGGGCTCTTCCGATAGTCGAGCTTGCGATGAAGGAGGGATTGAAAGGCTGTATCCTGCCTGAAGAATCAGCTATGGAGGCTGTTGAGTATGAGGGGATAGAGATATTTGCCGTGCGCGACCTCAGGGATGTGCTGCGGATTCTCTGCGGGGAGGAAGAGTGCGGCGACCTGAAGGTTGCCGCCCGAAAGCGGGAAATCATTGCAAAGGACAATCACGCCTGTCAGGACGGCAGTTCCAGAGATTCAGGAGCATTTGCTCCGATGGATTTTTCAGAGATAATCGGTCAGGAAGGAGCAAAAAGGGGAGTGGAGATAGCCTGTGCTGGAGGTCATAATGTCATTATGATCGGTTCTCCGGGCTCAGGAAAGAGCTCTCTGGCGAAGGCCATGGCGGGTATCCTGCCTCCGATGACCCTCGAAGAGTCTGTCCAGACGAGCAAGGTTTATTCCGTAGCGGGCAAAGGCAATCCTATGGGCGGTCTGATGAAGACCAGACCTTTCCGCTCTCCCCATTACAGCGCTTCGGTAGCCGCTCTTCTCGGCGGCGGTTCTGACAATATCCTCCCAGGTGAAATCTCTCTCGCCCACAACGGGATACTCATGATCGACGAGTTCTGCGAGGCTCCGAAGAAGATTCTGGAAGTTCTGCGTGCTCCGATGGAGGACCGCAAGGTCACGATTTCCAGACTGAAGTCCAAGGTCGAATTCCCGGCGGATTTCATGCTGGTCGCTGCGGCGAATCCCTGTCCGTGCGGATTCTATGGCGAAGGGGACAGATGCACCTGCTCTCCGTCCCGCCGCCTTGCCTATCTTTCCAAACTGTCCGGACCCATCATGGACCGTATAGACATCCAGTTGTGGATGCACCCGATAGACTCCAGGAAGCTGGTCGAGCGCCGCCCTTCCGAATCCAGCGAAACCGTTGCCCGGAGGGTTATGAAGGCAAGGGAGATACAGAGAAGACGCTTTGCAGACGACGGAATATTCTGCAACGCTTCCATGAACAACCGTCTGATAGAGAAATACTGCCCGCTTGATTCCTCCTGTAAGGAACTGCTTGAGAGGATAATAGACCGCATGGGCCTTTCCGCCCGTGCCTGCACCCGCATCATAAAGCTCGCGCGGACGATAGCCGATCTGGAAGGATCGGCCGATATCCGTCCCGAGCACATCTCGGAAGCCTCTTCCTACCGCTTCCTCGACCGCCAGAACATATTATAATAAAAATGCTATCTTTGCGGCATGAAACAGCAGATCACGATAGCAAATACGGCAGACCTTGACAGGGCTGCGGCAGAATTTCTGGAAAAGATAGGGGACAGGACCCTTGTGGCGTTCTTTGCGCCGATGGGTGCCGGCAAGACCACATTCACAACCGCCATCTGCAAGGCTCTGGGAGTGACGGATCCTGTAGGTTCCCCTACATTCGCAATAGTGAACGAA
>JAFTYS010000055.1 GCA_017461285.1 Bacteroidales bacterium
TGTGCCCCAGTCCCAACCTATGTATGGCTCTCCTAGAAACGGTGCTTTGAAGTCCCATGCTCCCAGGTTTGTGACCGGCCTTCCGAATCCTGCCCTGACTCCTGCTGTCGGGGTGCTTCTTCTCTTGAACCAGTACGACTTGTATTCCAGGAATCCATGTACGAGCATAGGCGGCTCTTCATCTATCGGAGCGAGGAAGAATCCCACGCCGGCTCCAAGGTAATGATGTTCGTTGAACATGTATCCGTGGGATGTGTCGAGACCCAGCCATACGATGTACTGGTCGGTGAACGATACGCTGCCGGCATATCCTTTCTGCCTGTATGCGGGGATGTCGTTCATGGTCTGTGCGTCAATGCCTGAGGAGAAGGCGAACAGGGCTATCGCCATAGTAAGGTTTCTCAATATCTTCATGATTTATCAGGTTGTTTCGCATTATAGACGTGCATTCGTCGGGAAAGTACCATCAGGACAGCAGGAATTGTCATTATTCTTTATAACTTTGTATTCATGACGGTAAATATCCTGCATAATCCTAAAGACTTCGAGACCTTGTTCAGCTATAACTTCAGGCCTCTATGTCTTTTTGCCCTTCATTATCTTGAGGATGTGGACGCGTCGGAGGATGTGGTGCAGGAATGCTTCATGAAGCTTTGGGAGAAGCTGGAGCAGGGGACAGAGGTCAGCAACCGCCGCGCGTACCTGTATATGACGGTGCGTAACAGATGTCTGGACATTCTCCGCAGCAAAGGCTTGCAGACCGAGTCGCTGAAGCCTCATGACACCTATGGAATCATAGACGAGGATGACGCGGAAGAGCGCTCGCAGGCCGAAGCGCGCCTGTGGACGGCGCTCGATTCCCTGCCGGAGAAATGCCGCCAGGTATTCATCATGAGCAAGAGGGACGGTCTGAAGTATGAGGAGATCGCAGAAGAGCTGGACCTGTCCGTAAACACTGTCAGAAACCAGATAAGCAAGGCCTTGAAGATACTCAAGGACGGCGCAAGGAAAATTTATTCATTCTTTTTTGCATAACGTATAGTACTATTTCATTGAACCGTCGTCATATTGGCGAAAACAGATCCTGATCAGCAATTATGTCACACTCGGAAGACAAGAACCTGGACTTCGTGCTCAGGCATTACAGAAAAGGAGCATTCGATACGCAGAAGGCGATCGGACGCTTCAACGATGCCCTCGGCGTGAGGCAGAAGCCGCGCAGGCGCCTGACCTTTACGGTCATCGGCCTTTCGGCTGCTGCCGCCGTCCTGCTCGGAGTCTTCCTCTTTACATGGCGTGGAATGAGCGGGTGGACGGAAATCGGTCCTGCGTATGCGCAGCAGACCGCCGTCCTGCCGGACGGAACGGCCGTCACCATGGCCCCTGGCTCGTCCCTCAGCTACAGGATGGAGGAAGCAAGGGAGGTCAGAATGGAAGGCAAGGTCTTTTTCGATGTCGCTCGTGACGAAGGCAGACCGTTTGAAGTCGACGCGGACGGAGCTTTTGTAAGAGTGCTCGGAACTGAGTTCATGGTCGACCGGACTGACGGGCAGAATGCCAAGGTATATGTCGAGGAAGGAAAGGTGCTCTTTGCCAGAGAGCGAAATGCAGAAGGTGTCATCCTTACGGAAGGAATGGGAGCGAGCCTTTCAGGCGACGCGAAGGTTCCTGTGGTTGACGAGAAGCCGGATGTAAATTCGATCGCATGGAAGCGCGGTACCTTTGTCTTCGAAAGTACCCCTCTGAAGGAAGTGCTTGACTGCCTTTCAGAGTATTATCATGTTTCGTTCGCCGCTACTGACCTCTCGAAGGAACTGAGCGGAGAGTTCCACACAGACGACCTGGACATGATCATCACTCTTATCGAGTCAGCTCTGGATGTGACCATAATCCGCCGATAGGATCCCTATGAACTTACAATGAGACACGTACTATTATTATTGACAACAATCATCGCCATGGCTCTTCCTGCCATGGCACAGCCACAGGAAAGGACCCTGAAGTCAGAAATGGAGTACATCCATCAGGAGTATGGAGTGAACTTCGTCTATGACTCGTCACTTGACCTGGAGAAGGCTTACAGCGGCAGGCCGATGAAAGATGTGGCCCGCGACGGAAGGAATTCACATGACAAGGGCCTCATGGCATGCCTTATGGCACTGTTCGAGAAATCCGGCGTCGATTTCGAAGTCATGAAGAAATACATAGTCCTGACCAGGGAAGGCTCGAAAAAGAAGCCCAGGGACTACACCATCTTCATCGAAGAACAGCATGACACCATCAACGAAGCGGTGATCACAGCCCTTACCGACCCGAAGCGCAACCGGACACAGACCGGACTCAAGCGCATCGACAGCAGCGACCTCAATTCAGGCTTCGCCCTATTCAGCACTCCTGATGTGATCAAGACCCTTCAGATGATGCCGGGAGTCGCTTCCGGAACCGAACTCCTGTCAGGATTTTATGTCCATGGCGGAGACGGCAGCGACAACCTCTTTCTTATCGACGGAGTCCCTGTCTATCAGGTCAGCCATCTTCTGGGACTGTTTTCCTCCTTCAATACCGATGTCATCGGCAGCATGGATTTCTATAAGAGCGGATTCCCGGCGCGCTACGGGTCGAAGATGTCTTCGGTCGTGGATGTGACGACAAGGGACGGCGATTTCGAGGAATACCACGGCTTGTTCGGCATCGGTCTCATTGACGGACGTCTTCAGTATGAGGGACCCTTGGTAAAAGGCAGGACATCGTTCAATGTGGGATTGAGAAGGACATGGACGGAGACTCTGACCGTCCCTTTTTTCGCCATCCTTAACAATGTGAACTCTCCGGACAAAGCCTTCGGAAGATATGCCTTTACCGACCTGAACGCAAAGATCACCCACAAGTTCGCTGAAGGAAACAAGCTTTCTGCGAACTTCTACACCGGTCGCGACCTGTTCAAGGTCCATACGGAGACCCCCAGAAGCCATTACGAGCAGACTCCGGCAAAGGATATAGTGGACGGATCGCTGCTCTGGGGCAACGTGCTCGGCTCGTTGAACTGGGATTATGAACCCTGCGACGGGATTTCGACCAGGACCATTGCGTATTACAGTGGCTCCATTTCCAACCTCGGAATATCGGTCATGGAAATCGAAGATAACGAAGACAGCCGGAATACGGGGGAGTTCAGCAATACCAATGTCCATCATATCGGCTTGAAGCATGACGTGCACCACAAGCTGTCGCAGAGGCATCTGTTGAGGTATGGCGCTTCGCTCCAGTATCAGAGGCATGTGCCGAGCGCTACGACTAAGTCCGATGTCAAGGAAGGCAGCGACAGCTATACCGTAATTGATTATGCTGACTCCTTGAGATATGATACCTTCGAAACATCGCTTTATGCTGAAGATGAAATGACGTTTTCCGACGCACTTTCCGTCAATGCAGGCCTGCGCTATGACCTTTATTCATCGTCAGGAAAGACATGGCATTCTCTTGAACCAAGGCTTGCCGTCAGGTATGCATTCAGCGACAGGTTCACCGTCAAGGCTTCATACACCGAAATGAGCCAGCCGGTCCATCTGATATCCTCGATCTACCTTGACCTTCCGACGAATTCGTGGCTTCCTTCAACCTCGAAGATACGTCCATCCCGTTCCAGAGAGGCTGCGGCCGGCGTATATATGGATCTGGCCCACAACATGCACCTGAATGTCGAAGGTTATTACAAGCACATGTACAACCTTCTCGAGTATGCGGGCGTGTACAGCATCTTTCCTCCTCTGACGGGGTGGGAAAGCAGTTACAAGACCGGTAAAGGACGTTCGTGGGGCGCTGAAATAGATTTCGGGTACGACAATGGAAGGACCGAGGCCAACCTTTATTACACCCTGTCATGGACGCAGCGCAAGTTCGATGATTTCCATCGCGGATGGTATCCCGACAGGAACGACAACCGTCATAAGCTGACGCTTATGGCAAAACATAAGTTCGGAAAGCGTCTGGAAGTCTACGGCGCATGGAACTGGCACAGCGGCAACAGGCTCACCATGGCTTCCCACTATACTGAAGGCAGATACGGAAACAGTGTATATGCTCAGCCTAATAATGTGAAGCTCCCTGATTATCACAGACTTGATGTCGGACTCAATTTCGTGAAGACTACCAGAAGAGGAAATACCTCGATATGGAACCTGAGCATCTACAATGCATACTGCAGGACCAATCCGATTTCAGCTTTTGAGGACATGACTGTCCGTGACAACAAGGTGCTTGCCTACTATGGCCTGGCTGTCGGCATCATACCGATTGTTCCGACTTTCAGTTACACGCTTAAATTCTGAAACATATGAAACTATTGAAGTATATATATATTCTGGCCGCTTCGCTCCTCTTCTTCTCGTGCACGAAGCCGTTCGATCTTGGGTTCGAAGACAGTCCGGCCATTTTTCTGGAGTCATTCCCTGGAGTAGAGGATATGGTGGTCTTTTCAATAAAGCCGGCATATTCATATTCAAACAGTGCCACAAGACCGGATTTCAATCCGGAAATCATCTTCAAGGTAAACGGGAAGGAGGTCCCAGTGGTCCTTAATACCGGATTCTGCATGAGCGAGAAGTATTTTGAAGACATGTATGTAGCGGACTACAAGCCTGCTCCCGGAGACAAGATGACCGTTGAGGTTTCGTCCGAAGGCTTCATGCCGATATTCGCTCAGACCACTATACCGGCTCCATTCCCTGAAAGAAAGGTCAGTTACAGACCTGTAACTTCTGGCGGACGCGAATTGAATGTAATATCCGTAAGATTCCTCGACGACGGGAAGACAGACTGTGCATATGGCATGCAGGTCTACAAGGAAAGCGTAATTACCAATGAAGATGGAACCGAAAATATAAGCGTGACAGTATATGCCGGAGAGCAACCTTCCGTCGATTTTGACTTCGCACCTGCGTCAATGGATGGAATCCGGATTGATTTCAACGGATGGTATATCGATCATGATTATAGTTATACTGTAGCTGGCTGGGATGACGACATATTCAACGGCGAGGAAGCAGAACTCTCGATGACGGTCCATGCTTACTCCGGTTATGAGAGTTTCTTCGAATGGGAACAGAAGAACGGATATTTTGATAATGATGGTGTGTTTCAAGGCTTTTCTACCGAACTTTACCATAACAAGCTGGTGCTTTATACGATGAGCGAAGAGTTTCACAATTATGTCGTTGCTCAGGCGCTTGTGTTTGAAAATGCCGGATTCTTTGCCGGACTCGCACCGTCCAATTTCTGCTATTCCAACGTAGAAGGCGGCTACGGAGCCTTTGCCGGGGTGTACTGCGTGGACACTCCGTGGATAACCAAGGAATTCATCGAAAACAACTGATTGTCATGAAAAGAACTATTATATATACGCTTGCCGCCCTTATGATGCTCTTGAGCGGATGCGAGTACCATCCGATGTATGACGGACAGGAATTCTGTGTCTACGACAAGTATTGCGGCCTTATCAGGAATGACGGCATGCACATCTATCTTCCCGAAGGGGATGTGAACCCATATGTGCTTGAGATCTTCGGAGGCAAGGGGAAGAACCATTCTTTCGAAATAGCCGACCCTGACCTTCTGGACTGGGAATATGGCAAAAGAAACATCGTGAACCCGCCTATGATGGACTCGGAGGTCATGCCTGCGACCATCAGCCTGCTGCCCCTGAAGAAGGGAGACACCACTCTTACATTGAAGGACGATGATACAGGAGATGCGATTACCGTCCATGTCCATGTGTGTCAGGCATATCATGCCCTGACGGTTCTGGACAGCAAAAGCCGTTTTGAGAAAGGTACGGTGCTCGCGTTCCGATACGGCGGTACGGACAATGTTCTGACAATCGGACGTGGCGGAACAGACGGCAGGGAAGTGGAGGTAATTGCGGAAGGGCGATATGAGTTTGTGTCCATCGGCGAGAACCTTTATATGGAAATGTATTTTCCTGTCAATGAATTCGGGGTGCCTGATCCCGACGGAACGGAACTTTTCAGGAGGTATGCAATACAGTTTTCAGCCGGATATTCGTACGGTGCGGAACTTATGCTGGAGCGCATGAACCTCGGGATGCTGTCGCCTGTGACGAAGGCAGTGAAGGACGATATCTATTATGACGACTGGTTCCTTTTCCGGGATGTCACCGGTTTCGATCTTTCCGCACCGGAATGGCCTGATGGCGAAACTTTCTACGTCAGGAATGCGACCCTCATCCCTGACGTGGCATTGACGTATGCGGATGCCCTACAGAATCAATAGCATCGGAACGATCAGGGCACTCAATCCGATGACACCGCCATATACCTTCAATGCTATGGCAGCATTCCTGCGGCTTTGTGGATCCAATTCCATACGGTTGCTCTTGATATGATAACATGTATTGTCCGGACCGATAAAGAAATGGGTATATGATTTATTGGTCTGGACTTTTGTCGTGTAATCCGGGTCGAAATATCCGAAGTGAGTGTCCACGTCAGTGGTGGTCGTAGTGCTGAATGCCTCATAGACCAGTATCTTGCCGCCGTTTCCGTCGGACTCCACCCTGTCAGGTGCCCCGAACTCTGTAACGATTTCAGCATGGCTTCTGCCTTTCCATTGGTCATTGTATTCAGTTTCCAGCGGATACTGTCTGGTCATTGAGCATGCTGACAGCATAAGCACTGCTGTCAGCAGATATATTATTCTTCTGTTCATGGCTGTAAATGTTTTGTCAGAATCTGAATGCGAGGCCTCCGTTGATGGTGAAGAACCATCTTATCGGCCTGGTTTCCTGCCGGATGATCCGGTCGGAGCCTCTTTCGCCTTTGTCTATGTGGTATATGTAATTGTTTGTCAGGTTGTAATGGAATGCGGGCATGATCTTGAGGTCGAAGCGCCATATGCGGAAGTTTATGTTCATACCGGCATCTGCAGAGAGTGAGAATGACCTCGGCTTTTCTGTCCATGTCTTTTCCCAATATTTACCTCCGTAATCCTTATATGAAGGATATTGTTCTCTGCCGACCCCGGATACATATCCCGGAGTAAGGCCTGCATGAAGCTCTATCCTGTCCACCATGTTCATAAGAAATGCGAAAAATCCGTCCCTCAATCCGTCTTCACCGTCGCGTACTGCGGAATAAATGCTTCCGTACGCTGCAGATTCAAGCCGATTCGAGAAGGAACGCGAGCCGGTCCTGAAGGTGAATGCGATAGGCACTCCGAAGTGATTGTCTATGTCGGCGACTGTCGACGTGTACTGGAAGCCTGCTCTGAATCCGAGGCCGTTCGGATAGTAGTGTCCGTAGTGGATCCCCATGGTCACATCGCCTTCTATACCTTTGTGCATGGGAACATCAGCTCCGACGGTCATGAAGATTTCATTGTTTTCGAGTTCCTTCTGCTTCTGTGCGCAGAGGGGGAGGGCAATCGATACTGCCGCCAGAATTGTCAATATCCGTTTCATATAAGTCCGTTTTGTAAAGTGATCAGAAGCGCCAGCTTATGCCGGTGATCAGACCGTTATATGCGTGTCCGAAACCTAGTTCCAGAAACCATGAGATCCTGTTTCCTGTCGCTATTCCGACCGGAGTTATCTGCCAGGCGGTGATCAATCTTTCAGAGTCGGTGGAAAGGTCCATGCCTGCTCCTAATCCAAATGAAGCATAGTATCGGAATCTTGAATCAAATCCGGTAGTGAACTTTATTTCCGGCATCACTGAGAATGCCTGAAGCCGGTCTATGCCTTCCCCTTCAGAAGTCTTCATCGTGCGCCATGAATTCCTGTAGTTCACTTTTGCGCCTAATGAAAGCCATTCCTGCATCTTGAAATTGAAGTCGGCGGAGAAGAGGCCGACAGTCTTCATAGGGCCATATGATGTTTCGTTTGCGGGGTCTTCTCCCATCAGGTATACGAGGTTCAGCACGTCAACCGGTATCCAGCCCAGCCTGGCTTCATATCTGTTTTCCTGTGCCATTGATGTGCGTGACATGATAAGTGATAGCCCGATCAACAATAGGGTAGTCAGAATCCGTTTCATATAAGTTCGTTTAATTGTTTATAATAGATGCATACTGGGGATGATTCGTTACATCCGCCAGTTAAAAATGTCATATTTTTTATAAGTATGACGATGCATGTCGCGAATAGTACTATCCTGTTTTATAAAATCGGGCGTGCTAACCCATGCCTTTAAAGCATGGGTTTGGCACGCCTTGATTTATAAATTGTTGATATATAGTCTGTTATGCTGGCGGGTGTGCTAGATCTTAAAGATGACAGGGAAGACATATGAGACAGAAACAGCTTCGCCGTTCTCATCTCTTCCCGGGGTCCAAAGCGGTGATCCGCTGACTACGCGGACAGCTTCCTTGTCGAGCTCTGCATTTACGCCCCTAAGTACTTTCACGTCAGTTACTTTGCCTTCTTCTGTCACGGTAAACTGTACTGTGACCCTGCCCTGAACCTTAGACTGACGGCATGATTCCGGATAAACGACATTTTCACCTACCCACTTTGAGAACTCATTGGCGTCTCCTCCATTGAAGCCAGGCTTCTGGGCCACCAGCTGGAACGGTACTACCTTCTTCTCACTTTTCTGAGCCTCTTCTATTTCAACATACTTTCCGCCCCTGACCTTATACTGCTTTCCCTTCATGTGATAGACGGTTTCCTGCTCGTCAGGCTGCTTGGTGCAGTCCCAAATGCCTGTGACATAATTGTTATTCGGTGTGACTACACCTAATACTTTTTTGCCATTAGACCGATATGTGGTAAAAGTGACAGCACCTTCCTCTTTCAAATGACTTTCATACGCTGCTGGCGTTGCCATATTACCGTTATGGAAGTAGTATTCATTTTGGCCTAGAGGCATTCCTTTCTGTTGGGATCTCAGTTCATTGCCATTGTGGTCGAAATAAATCATTGTAATTGAGCCGGCCTCTTCATCAATAATGAAGCGTCCTTCCGACAAATTCTTCTCCCTGAAAGAATTTTTACTATCTTTGTCGTCAGGAGTGTTATGGACCTTGACAACTCTAGCTTTCAGAGTGTCAGCCGTAGTCTCAGGCTGCTGGTCTTCATACCGGTAATCTACCTTTGTCTCGGCAGTTGCTGCCAGAGAGATTCCCACGAGAGGGATGACGTAGAGAGCCTTCCAGACGCTCATACGTGATGACTTTTTGTTTAACATCATAGTAATACGTGCTTTAAGTGTACTGTGATTAAAGCTGTTAGCAACTGAGTAGCCGCTCTTGCTGACAGCTTTTCTTATCAATAGATATTGGTATTCCTTGATATTTGCTCCGCTTCTCAGGACTGCATCATCCGCTTCGAACTCATGGAGGGCACGAAGGTCTGCCTTAAGCATCCATATTGCCGGGTTGAACCACTGGAGGGCAGTTATCATGTCGACAAAAAGGATGTCCCACGAATGTCTGAGGGCGATATGTGCCTTCTCGTGAGTCAGGATCTGAGAGTAGCCGCTCTCGTAATCCTCACGGGAAATCACGATGTATTTCATCCAGCTGAACGGTGCTGTATCATTTTCTGTAATTATCAGGGTCTCGCCGCTTTCAAGAGTCTGTCTGCTTCCGCCGCCGATGATCCGCATGATGCCGATTATCGAAATGGCAACATGTACAAGCACCGCCAGTGCGCCGAGGACGAATAACGATCCGAGGACGACCGGCCATATAGGAGCGGACACTTCCGGAACCATAGCGACAGTTTCGGTCGCTTCGCCGACGATGGTCTCTGTTGATGCCGACACTGCCGGCAGGATGACGACTTCCTTTATGGTTATGACGCAGAGGGGGAGTATGAATGAAAGGGCGGCCGTTCCGAGAAGCACGATACGGTTGAAGCGGTGGAATGTGTCCTTGCTGAGCAGCAGGCGGTAGAACATATAGAATACCGCCAATGCGATAGCAGCCTTACCTTGGTATATGAGGAATTCAGTCATGGCCTATTTGTTTTGTCCGTTTTCAATCTGCTCGATAAGCTCCTTCAGCTCTTCTACAGTGATTTTCTCTTCCTTTACAAGTGTAGATACTGCACTGAGGTATGAGTTGTTGAAGTAGCTGCTGATGACGCCCTTGAATGTCCTTCCTGCATAGTCTTCGCGGGAAACGACAGGGTAGTACTGGTAGGAATTTCCGTACGCCTTGTGGCTCACATATCCGTTCGCCTCAAGATTGCGGACCATTGTAGAAAGGGTGTTGAAATGCGGCTTCGGCTCGTCGTAGTGCTCCAGAAGCTCACGTACGAACATCGCCCCTTTATCCCAAAAGAGATTCATGATCTCTTCCTCTTTTTTAGTCAGTTTCTTCATGTCGGTTTACCTTTACGACACAAAGGTAACTAAATTTTCTTTTAATGCAACTATTTTACATAGTTTATTAACTAAAAAATCTAGTTAGTACATTCCATGATGGCGGTTGTCCTATTATAAAATGTTAAATGCCAGCACTTTGTGATGGTGCTGGCATTAGTGTCAAGACTGATCTTATTTGCTTATCTTCTTGCCAGGACGACTCTTGGCTCCACTTCAGACACATTCATCGGTACAGCCCGATAGATCACCTGCATCTGTTCATCTGAAAGTTCTGCGAGCAGTTTCCCGAAGACTTCTGCCGACACCTCCTCACGAAGTTCCGTGTAGGCGGTGGTGATAAGCTTCATCGCCTTGGTGTAGTCCTCGTATGAAGTGGCTCTGTCATTCTGGAATGTTATCATACCTTTGCTGACCCTGAACTGTCTGATTGAACCGTCTGGCATCTGAATGTCCTTCATTTCCATTTCCGGACATTCGGCCTTATCTTCCGGATTCGAGATCAGCTCTTTCAATCTGGCTAGTTCCTTGGCATATAGGTCATCATTGTGCAGACTGCCTTTCACGTAAGTGCTTCCAAGAAACATTTCACCGTTAGAGTTTACCCTCATGACGATGATGTTTCTGCGATTGGTGCCTGCGAGGACATCTACTGTGGCTGGGTACAGTTCACTCTTTGGCGCAGGCGGCAGACGCTTTTCAATCGTGCTTTCATGGGTTTCATACCTGACCTTCAACGCCCTGGCATTGCGGAGCTGCTCCTTGATGTCGGTGATGACTCCCATCGGGATATTATCCTCTGCTGCAATGTGGACTGTGGCAGAATGCATGTTAGTCCCGTCGCCAAAGAACTCTGCAACAGCATTGCCGATCTGATCTTTTGCTGTCTGCTTTCCGTTGCAGAATATCGCGTACTCTATTCCGGAAGCAACGGGCATCTCTCTGATGCTTATCATGAAAGGCCCCTTGACAGGCTTGTCGGATGTGAAGAACGGTGACGGGTCAACAGGAATGTCATGCTGGCGAAGCTCGAAATGCAGATGGGCTCCTGTAGCTCTTCCGGTCGAGCCGGCATATCCTATAAGCTGTCCTTTAAATACCTTTCCGTTATAAGTCCATCCTGTGTGGTCGGCTGTAGTGGAGATATGATGGGTGTGTCCTGAAATATCATGCCCCGAATCTTTACCTTTGAAACTCAATGTCGAAGCAAAGTCCACCTGTGAAAGATGCGCATACCTTGTCTCATAACCGTCAGCGTGCTTCAGGATAAGCATAAGTCCGTTACTGTCGTCGCGTGTAATGGATGATATTTCACCATCTGCTGCCGCATAGACAGGATCACCTTCGTCAAGTACGTAGTCTATTCCAGAGTGAGATCGTCCCGCTTTGCCAGCAGCGAATGAGTTGCTGACGGTAGCGTCGCATGGAGGACATATATCTATATATGTAGCTTCCGTGCCATTTGTCAGGTTCGTTGAAACTTCGTCTGAAGCCTTTACCTCTTTTGTACCGCAGCCGAAGGCCACAAAGACAGCTGCGATTACGGGGAGTGTGGCAGCCAGCCTGATCCAGGCCCCTTTGCCACGACGTGATTGAGTCATCATAATGAATCTTTGTTTTGTCAATGAATGATTCAACCCACAGGATATATCCGGATTATAACCAAAGAGTTGTTTGAA
>JAFTYS010000056.1 GCA_017461285.1 Bacteroidales bacterium
ACCGCCTTCCTCTTGATTGGTGGATGTTTGCACTGACTGGCGCTGCCGTGTTGGTTGCCATATATATCGTGGAAGCCTTGCTGACATTGCAGCTGGCCAGCGTCAACCCGGTCGAGAGTTTCAAGACTGAATGACGGCGCCCGACCGGCATCCAGTTGCGTTTCGGCATCCGAGCCCTGCAGGACAGTCGCTCGGACAGAAGAACACCGTCTTCGCCATCTGGCTCGGTTATACGTTCATGACCCCGGAAACCGCCATCGTCGGAGGCCTTTACAGCATCTGGCACAATCTCTACAATTCATGGCAGCTGTACCGTGCTGAAAATAAGTGATGCTGTTTCAGATACCATTGAAATTTGTTATCTTTGCAAGATAATATAATCAAGACCCGAAATGAGCAACCAAAGGTACATGCAGCGTGGTGTTTCGGCATCGAAGGAGGATGTCCACAACGCAATCAAGAACATCGACAAAGGCATCTTTCCAAAGGCTTTCTGCAAGATCATCCCTGACATTCTGGGCGGCGATCCGGAATACTGCAATATCATGCATGCTGACGGTGCAGGCACAAAGTCCTCGCTTGCATATCTCTATTGGAAGGAGACAGGCGACCTCAGCGTGTGGAAGGGCATAGCGCAGGATGCGCTCATCATGAACATAGATGACCTTCTCTGCGTCGGAGCGGTCGACAATATCCTCGTTTCATCGACTATCGGACGCAACAAGATGCTGGTTCCGGGCGAAGTCATCAGCGCTATCATCAACGGTACTGACGAACTCCTGGCGGAGCTTCGCGAGATGGGTGTGGGCGTTTATGCGACCGGTGGAGAGACTGCGGATGTCGGCGACCTGGTGCGTACGATCATCGTGGATTCGACGGTTACATGCCGCATGAAGCGCAGCGATGTCATCGACAATGCGAACATCCGTCCGGGCGACGTGATCGTAGGACTTGCGTCATTCGGACAGGCGACATATGAGAAGGAGTACAACGGCGGAATGGGCAGCAACGGACTTACCAGCGCCCGCCACGATGTCTTCTCGAAGTATCTTGCGGAGAAGTATCCTGAGAGCTATGACAAGGCGGTCCCTGAGGACCTCGTCTACAGCGGAGGCCTGAAGCTGACAGATGCAGTGGAAGGTTCGCCGATAGATGCCGGAAAGCTTGTGCTTTCTCCTACACGTACATATGCCCCTGTAGTGAAGAAGCTCCTTGACGCTCTTCGTCCTCAGATCCACGGCATGGTCCACTGCTCGGGCGGTGCGCAGACCAAGATCCTCCACTTCGTGGGAGACAATATCCGTGTCATAAAGGACAACCTCTTCCCTGTTCCTCCACTCTTCAGGACCATCCACGAGCAGAGCGGAACTGACTGGGCGGAGATGTACAAGGTCTTCAACATGGGCCACCGTCTTGAGGTCTATCTCTCGCCGGAGCATGCCGAAGAGGTGATCGCGATCTCGAAGAGCTTCGGCATCGACGCACAGATCGTGGGACGTGTCGAGGAATGCGACCACAAGGAACTCATAATCCGTTCAGAATTCGGAGAATTCATATATTGACGTCATGCCCGACCTGATCGGGCATCTGATGATATAGAGATTGCCGGTCAAGCCGGCAATGACGATTCGAAAAATTAATACATGACAACAATATGAGAGCATTATTCAGTGTAAGTGATAAGACAGGCGTGGTAGAATTCGCCAGTCAGTTAGTGGAGCTCGGTTGGGAGATAATCGCGACCGGCGGAACGATGAAGCTTCTGCAGGATGCAGGGCTTAAGGTAATCAACATCAGCGAGATCACAGGTTTCCCTGAAATCTGTGACGGACGAGTGAAGACCCTTCATCCGAAGGTTCATGGCGGTCTTCTCGGCCGTCGCGACCTCGACAGCCATATCGCACAGCTCAAGGAGAACGGCATCGAGTTCATCGACATGGTGTGCGTGAACCTCTATCCGTTCAAGCAGACCATCGCGAAGCCTGACGTGACCATGGAGGATGCTATCGAGAACATCGACATAGGAGGCCCTTCAATGCTCCGCAGCGCAGCGAAGAACTGGAGCGCTGTGACAGTTGTCTGCAATCCTGACAACTATGCGAAGATCGTTTCGGAGATCCGCGAGTACGGCAACACTACAAAGGAAACCCGTCTTCAGCTCTCGGCAGAGGCCTATACCCACACTGCTGAGTATGACATGATGATCGCGACATATATGCGCAAGGCTGCAGGTCTGAACGAGAAGCTCTTCCTCGAATATGACCTCAAGCAGAGCCTCCGCTACGGCGAGAACCCGCACCAGAACGCGAAGTTCTATGCTACTCTCGACAAGGTTCCATATTCGCTCGCGACTGCAGAGCAGCTCAATGGAAAGGAACTCTCATACAACAATATCCAGGATGCGAATGCGGCCCTCAACATCGTGCGCGAGTTCGATGCACCGTTCTGCGTAGGCCTCAAGCATATGAACCCATGCGGTGCGGCAATCGGAACCGACGTTGTCGATGCATGGAAGAAGGCATATGAGGCTGACAAGGTCAGCATCTTCGGCGGCATCGTTGCTGTGAACCGTGAGGTGAACAAGGAAGTGGCCGAGCTCATGAAGCCGATCTTCCTTGAGATCATAATGGCTCCTTCATTCACTCCGGAGGCTCTCGAAGTCCTCTGCACAAAGAAGAACCTTCGTCTTCTCAAGGTCGACATGAGCAAGGAAGAGGGTGGACACAACATGTATGTGAGCATGAACGGCGGCATCCTCGTGCAGGAGCAGGACATCGACACCAGGACTGTCGTTGCTGACATGTGCGTTACAGAGGCAAAGCCTTCTGAAGCTCAGCTTACCGATCTTGACTTTGCTTGGAGGATCGTTAAGCATGTGAAGTCAAATGCTATCGTTGTAGTCAAGGACGGTGCTACCCTTGGAGTGGGAGCCGGACAGATGAACCGTGTGGGATCTGCAAAGATCGCCCTGGAGCAGGCTCAGGCAGCTCTTGCAGAGGCAGGAAAGGATATCAAGGCAGAGGGCCTTGTCCTTGGTTCTGACGGATTCTTCCCGTTCGATGATACAGTTACCTTGGCAGCAGAGTTTGGCGTGAAGGCTATCGTGCAGCCTGGCGGAAGCGTTCGTGACGAGGATTCTGTAAAGAAGGCGAACGAGTGCGGAATCACGATGCTCTGCACCGGCATGCGCCATTTCAAACATTAAAATATGGAAACGGTATTGTCTCTGCATGGCGTCTCACAATTTGTGGAACATGACAGAATCGTTGAAAATACAATGGCTTTATATATGAAGAAAGTATTGGTAATCGGAAGCGGCGGACGAGAGCACGCGATCGTGGATGCGCTCAGCAGGTCTTCGCAGGTAGGAAAGATTTATTGTGCACCTGGCAATGCAGGCATATCCGCACAGGCAGAATGCGTTGCAATCAAGGATACGGATGTCGAGTCGCTCAAAACTTTTGCTCTGGAGAATTCCATTGACCTGACTGTAGTGGGCCCTGAGGTTTCTCTTGCGGCAGGTGTCGTCGATGCGTTCAAGGGAGCAGGTCTCCGCATCTTCGGTCCGTCAAGGGCTGCTGCGACCATCGAAGCCAGCAAGGACTTCGCAAAGCAGCTGATGGCAAAATATGACATCCCTACCGCTGCATTCGAAACATTCGAGGACTATGAGGCAGCTCTCGAGTATGTACGCAAAGGCTCATTCCCTGTCGTTCTGAAATATGACGGGCTTGCTGCAGGCAAGGGCGTTGTCATTCCGGAGACGCTGGAAGAAGCTGATGCGACTCTTAAGGACATGCTTCTTGACGACAAGTTCGGAAAGGGCAAGGTCGTTGTCGAGGAGTTCCTTACAGGTCCTGAGTTCTCGTTCATGTGCTTCGTAGACGGCACTGATGTATATCCTATGACGCTTTCGCAGGACCACAAGAGGGCATACGAGGGCGACAAGGGCCCTAACACAGGCGGAATGGGTGCCTATTCTCCGGTGCCTATCATTACCGATGAGGACCTCGAATATGCGATGGAGAAGATCATGAAGCCGACAGCAGCGGCAATGGTTGCGGAGGGATGTCCGTTCACAGGAGTCCTCTACGGCGGATTGATGAAGACTCCGCAGGGACCTAAGGTCATCGAGTTCAACTGCCGTTTCGGAGACCCTGAGACAGAGGTTGTTCTCCCACGTCTTGCAACTGACATCTATGACATCTTCTCTGCAGTGGCTGATCATACCCTTATGCCGCAGATCGAATGGAAGAAAGATGTCACCATGGGCTTCGTGATGGCATCAAAAGGCTATCCGGGTGACTATGAGAAGGGGTATGAAATCACCATACCTGGTGAGATTGCCGGTCAGGCCGGCAATGACGAAGGAGTCAGGATCTACCATATGGGTACTGCCCTGAAGGACGGAAAATATCATACTGCAGGCGGCAGAGTGCTGATGGTTGTCGGCTTCGGAGCCGACCTTCAGGAAGCACATGACAAGGCGCTCGCTGCAGTAGAATCAATAGAATGCGACAATCTTTTCTATCGTCGCGACATAGGCTGGAGGGTATTGTAATGGCAACAGTGATATCAGGAAAGGAACTATCAGCAAGGCTGAAGGAGGAAATGAAGGCACAGGTAGCCACATTTCCGGAGAAATATGGCAGGGTGCCTCATCTTGTAGTGATCCTCGTAGGTGAGGATCCGGGCAGCGTGTCTTATGTTACAGGCAAGGCTAAGGCATCGGAATTCGTAGGAATCAGGAACACCACCATACGCAAGCCGGATACGATCTCTGAGGCAGAGCTTCTCGGCATGATCGAGGAACTCAATGCAGACGACAGCGTGGACGGAATCCTTGTCCAGCTCCCGCTTCCGAAGCACATCAGCGAGGACAAGGTGATCGCCACGATTGCAAAGGAGAAGGATGTCGACGGATTCCATCCGCTCAATGTGGCCGCTCTCTGGCAGAAGCAGGACTGCATCCTCCCATGCACCCCGAAGGGCATCATAAAGATGCTTAAGGTAGCTGGAGTTGAGATCAAGGGCAAGCGTGCAGTGGTGATAGGCAGAAGCAATATCGTCGGTCTTCCTGTATCGAAGCTTCTCCTTGACGAGAATGCCACAGTGACCATCGCACACAGCCGTACCGTGGATCTCCCTACAGTTACCCGCAACGCAGAAATACTTGTCGTAGCCATCGGGCGTCCGAAGTTCGTAACCGCGGACATGGTTTCTGAGGGAGCTGTAGTGATAGACGTCGGTGTCAACCGTGATCCGGAGACAGGAAAGCTTTGCGGAGACGTGGACTATGCTGCGATCGAGCCTAAGGCATCAGTGATCACTCCTGTTCCAGGCGGAGTCGGTCCTATGACCATCACCTGCCTCATGGAAAATACCATCGAGTGCTTCCTTCGTAAAATGAACGCATAGCACTTGGCAGGACCAGTACTTTCTACATTATCAAATGTATTGTGTCAATATTTCAGGTATAAGTGGGTCATGTGATTCCTGTATTCTATTGGAGTCATGTTCTTTCTCTGCGTGAATATCCTGATGAAATTGGACTTGTTGTTGAATCCGCAGTCATAGCATATTTCTGACGCACTCAACGATGTGTTGATCAGAAGGTCGCATGCTTTGGCTACACGAAGATTATTGACATATGTGATGTAGGATATGCCGGTCTTCGTCTTGAAGAAATGGCTGAATGCCGAGTCAGACATGTTGACCAGCTCCGCCACTTCCGACAGGGTTATCTTTCTGGAGATGTTGTCCTCTATGTACTTGCATGCCTTGCTTATTCGGCGGGAGTTGGATGTGCTGCGGGAGACTTCCGACTCTGAATAATTGCTGACGAGCTTCCTTCTGAACGCTGTCGCCATGTAGTTGAGGATGTTCAGGAACTTCGTTGCTGTCTGAAATCCCTGGAGCATCGTCAGTTCGAGGATCTCCTGCCTGATTCTTTCCGCATCGGGTCCGTTGAAGCAAAGCCCCTGGGCGGAGTCTATGAGCAGCTGCTTTATCGGGAGGAAAAGCCTTTTACCGATTATGCTATAGTTGAGCATGTCGCCGGAGAACTGGATTGTGACCACGCGGTGGCCGCTTCCCTCCGCTTTCCACACATGAGGCAGATAAGGACCCATCATCACGATGTCCAGCCCGTCGAACGCTTCTTCCGAATCGCCGATCACTCTCGTTCCACTGGTATTCATCACGACGTTTATCTCATATTCGGGATGACAGTGGATCGGATATTTGAATTCCGCATCATGATGATTCAGAATTATAAAGAAATCATCAGGACTGAGAGGGACTATTTCCTGCTGGATGTCATACATGTTTACGGGCATTATGCGGTGCAAATATAAAACAATGTATCCAATGCGGCAACAAGGGCGGCGTTTACTCGCCGCTGTAGCCGCCGCCTAAGGCGTGGTACAGGTTGATTACGTTTCTGATTTCTTCGAACCGGTCAGATGCTTCGGCAAGCTCTGCCTGCAGGAGCTTCTGCTGGGCTGACAGGACCTCAAGATAGTTGGCGTTTCCGTGCTTCATAAGCATCTGGGTGTTCCATACTGCAGCCTGGAGGGTCACTATCTGCTTCTGGTCTATCTTCATCTTGCTGTTTGCGGTCTTGAGAGCTATAAGGGCATTGTTGACCTCAACTCCGGCGTCGAGAAGACTCTGCCTGAATTCGTAAGTGGCTATCTTCTGGGCGGCTTCCGCTTTTCGGAGGCTTGCTTTGTTCACTCCCTTGGCATAAAGCGGCTGAAGAAGGGATGCCGTAAGGTCTGCAATGAAACCGGATGGATTGAAAGCCATGTCGCCGGTAAGCTTCACGCCAGGGTAGAAAGCAGCGCGCGAAATGTTAGTTGCGTAGAATGCCTGTGCCAGCGCCATCTCTGCCTGACGTACGTCCGGTCTGTTGCTGAGTATTTCTGACGGGATGCCGCCGGAAAGATAATGAGGGAACGACTGTCCTTCCAGTGTGCCACGTTCTATCTTGAAAGGGACCGTGCCGAGAAGAGCTGCAAATGCATTCTCGGTCTCAAATATCTGAAGGTGGAGGCTGTAAGTGGAACTCTGTACGTCAAGTTTGTTGGCCTTTGCCTGAAGAACGGCTGCTTCATTGGTCTTACCTGCGCGTTTGAGGGCTTCCAAGGTCTTGATGTTCTCTTCCCAGGTTTCAAGGGTGCGTTCGCTGATGGACAGCTGCATATCCAGCATCAGCAGTCTGTAGTATGACTCCGCGATGGTTGCCACCAGCTGGGATTCGACAGCCTGCCTGTAGGCCTCGCTCTGCTTCAGGGCTGCCGCTGCCTGACGCTTCGCATTTCGAACCTTTCCGAAAATATCGGCTTCCCAGGATACTGTAGGCGCTATTCTGTATGAAACTCCTTCAGGGTATCCGGCTCCTGCAGAGGCAGAGAGCGACGCTCCCGGGAAAAATGCTTCATTGGCTGCATGTAAGGTGGCTTGTGCCTGTTCGACCCTCAGCTGGGCTATTGCAAGGTCAGTGTTGTGTTCTATTCCAAGCCTTATCCATTCCTGCAGGATAGGGTCGGAAAAGAATTCCGTCCATGAAAGTGACGCAATGGATGAGGAGTCTGTGTGATGGGCAGGAAGTCTGCGGTACAGACTGTCGACAAACTCCACGCCCTCCCTCTCATATTCGGTGTACAGCTTGGACACTCCGCAGCCCGGGAGCAGGAGGGTGGCAAATGCCAATAATATTATATATGTTCTTTTCATCTGATTTGTATTAGATCCCCGGTCAAGCCGGGGATGACGTTACTCTCTGCCGGGGATGACGTTACTCTCTCTTCCTTTTTGGCATGACCTTTTCTTCGATGTGCTGGAATATGATGAAAAGAGGAGGCACGATGATGAGGAGCGCAAGCGTTCCGATAAGCATTCCTCCCACTGTACCCACTCCGATCGATATGTTTCCGTTGGCGCCCACTCCGCTGGCGAACATGAGCGGAAGCATACCGAAAATCATGGTCAGTGATGTCATCAGGATCGGCCTCAGACGTGCCTTAGCCGCAGACAGGGCTGCCTGAGATATGCTCATTCCTTCCTCCCTCTTCTGCGATGCATATTCCGTAAGGAGGATGGCGGTCTTGGCAAGGAGTCCGATGAGCATCAGGAGTCCGATCTGGAGATAGATGTTGTTCTCAAGTCCGAACATGCGGGCGAAGAGGAAGCTGCCGGCAAGTCCGAACGGAATCGAGACTATGATGGCTATCGGGATGAAGATGCTCTCATACAGGGCGCAGAGGATCAGGTAGATAAACACGATGCAGATGACGAATATCACTGCGACTGAATTGCCTGTGTTCGCCTCTTCACGCGACATGCCTCCGAATTCGAAACCGTAGCCGGCAGGGAGCACCTTGTCCGCTGTCTCGCGCACGGCCTGGATGGCCTGGCCGGAGCTGTAGCCGTTGGCTGCCTGGCCGTTGATCGAGATGGCAGTGAAGAGGTTGAATCTCGATATCGACTGCGGTCCGTAGATTCTGGTCAGGGTAAGGTACTGGTTGACCGGTGACATCTCGCCCTTGGAGTTGCGCACGAACATGTTCTGGAGGGATTCCGTATCAAGACGATACTCAGGGGCAGCCTGAAGCATCACTCGGTATAGCTTCGAGAAACGGTTCATGTTTGATGCGTAGCTTCCTCCGATATATCCCGAAAGTACGCTGAGCACATCTCCTGGGGATATTCCGTTCCTTTTGCACTGTACGGCATCGACCTCTACCAGATACATCGGGTACGAGCTGTCGAATGCTGTCTTCGCACGGGAGATTTCCGGACGCTTGTTCAGCTCTATGATGAACTCGTCAGTTATCTTCTCGAGGTCCTCGAGCTTTCCGCCCTTCTGGTCCTGGACATAGATCTCGAATCCGTTGCTTGATCCGTATCCCGGAATCATGCCTCGGGTATATACCATGATGTCCGCAGAGTTGATGTCCGCGGTGCGGGCGTAGATCTCGTCCATCACGGAGTCGATGTCGTCATTCTTTCCCTTTCTGGCTTCCCAGTCATGGAGCCTTATGACGAAGTTTCCTGTCGACGAGCCCTGGCCGAACTGTCCTGCCCATCCCGTTGTCCTTGAATAGGCCTTTATCTGAGGGATGGTGCTGATCCTTCGGTCTATTTCCGCGAGGACCTTGTCGGTCTCGGCGATGTTGGTTCCAGGAGGAGTGCGGATGTCCACATTGATGGATCCCATATCCTCTTTCGGAACGAGTCCGGTCTTGGTCGTGTTCATCAGATATACCAGTCCTCCGCATGCGATTGCCAGAAGTACGAATGTAAGCCACCTGCGCTTGAACATGAAGAGGACGACCTTGCTGTATTTGTTTATCAATGCGCCGAATGCGGTGTCGAAGGCATGGTGGAATCTGGTCGTGAAGCCGGCCTTCTTTCCTTCCGTTACGATCTCATGCGGCGTCATGATGAGTGAGCAGAGGGCAGGGGAGAGGGTAAGCGAATTGATCAGCGATATGCCGACAGCCACAGCCATTGTGAGTCCGAACTGGGTATAGAATGTACCTGTGGTTCCTCCCATGAAGCTTACAGGGATGAACACGGCCATGAAGACGAAAGTCGTTGCGACGAGGGCGGACGAGATGCCTTCCATGGCATCGACGGATGCCCTGTATGCCGACCGGTATCCTATGTCGAACTTTGCCTGTACCGCTTCCACCACCACGATCGAGTCGTCAACGACCGTTCCGATCACAAGCACGAGGGCGAAGAGGGTTATCATGTTGAGGCTGAAGCCCGCCACCATCAGGAATGCGAATGTTCCGACCAGCGACACTATGATCGATATGGTCGGGATGATGGTAGAGCGGAAGCTCTGGAGGAAGATGAACACCACGAGGATCACGAGAAGGATCGCTTCGAAGAGGGTCTTGATGACGTTCCTGATGGATGCGTCGAGGAAGTCCTTGGTACTCATCAGGTCAACGATCTCCAGACCTTTAGGCAGTTCTGCGCGGATCTTCTCGATCTCCTTGTCCACCGCCACGATGATCTCGTTCGCATTGGAACCTGAAGTCTGTGATATGCTGATGGTCGTTCCCGGATGGCCGTTCACCATTCCTATATAGTCGTAGCTTCTTTCTCCCAGCTCGATGGAGGCCACGTCCTTGAGCCTGAGCACCGTACCGTCGCTTTCGGCACGGATGACCATGTTCTCGTAGTCGGTCACGTTTTCATAGCGGCCTCGATATTTGAGCACATATCGGAATGTGTTCGCGGATTCTGCTCCGAGGGTGCCGGTCGGTGCTTCGAGGTTCTGCTCTGCGAGCACGGCCGATATGTCGGAAGGCATGAGGCCGTATTTCGCCATCTTGCCTGGATCCAGCCAGATACGAAGCGAATAGTCTCCTCCTCGCACATCGACTTCTCCTACTCCCGCAATTCGTGAAAGGCGGGGCTCGATGTTGATCTTCAGATAGTTGACGATGAATTTCCTGTCAAACGAGTTGTCCGGGCTGTATACCGCCAGGCTCTTGATGCGGCTGGTCTGGCGCTTGCGCACCGTCACGCCGCTTCGGGTCACTTCGCCCGGCAGAAGGCTCTGGGCCGACGCAATCCTGTTCTGTACGTTGACCATAGCCATGTCGCCGTCGGTACCCTGGCGGAAATATATCTGGATGCTGGCGGATCCGCTGTTTGTGGCGGAAGAAACCATGTACATCATGTCCTCCACTCCGTTGATGGCTTCTTCAAGAGGCACGAGCACGCTCTTCTGGACGGTCTCCGCATTTGCTCCCGCATAGGCGGCAGATACGCTGACTGTCGGAGGCGCGATTTCCGGGAACTGCTCGACAGGAAGCTGCGTAAGTCCGATGAGACCGAGCAGGAGTATCACCACTGAAATGACCCCCGCAAGGATCGGACGGTCGATGAAAGTCTTTACGTTCATTATTCCTGACCCTCCATGTTCTTGCTTCTGATAGGGGTGCCTTCCTTGATGAGGCCTGCGCCTTCGGCTACGATGATGTCTCCGACTTCAAGTCCGTCATTAACGATGTATTCCACGCCATTGTTATGTGGCGCGACATGAATCTCCGTCGCTGAAGCCTTTCCGTCCACTACCCTGTATACAAATATGCGGTCCTGGAGCTCGTAAGTGGACTTCTGCGGAATGACGATGGCGTCCTTGATGGTAGAAGGAATGATGATGGTTCCGCTTCCTCCGTTGCGGAGGAGGTGGTTCCTGTTGTCAAAGACTGCCCTGAGGCTGACGGCGCCAGTGCTTTCACTGATGGTACCGCTGATGGCGTTGATCTTGCCTGTGTGCTCATACTTCTGTCCGTTGCTCATGATCAGCTCGACCTGAGGCATCTGCCTGATCGCGTTGTTGAGGGATCCGTACTGCTGGACCATGTCAAGCATCTGGTTCTCTGCCATCGAGAAATATGCATAAACCCTGCTGTCGTCGGATACGGTCACGAGTGGCTGTGAGATGGAGCTGCTTACCAGAGCTCCTACCCTGTATGGAATCATCGAAGCCACTCCGTTCACAGGAGAGCGCACTTCCGTATAGGAAAGATTGTTGCTGGCATTTACCTCTTCCGCCTTGCAGAGCGCCAGTCTGGCTTCCGCTTCGGTCAGATCGTTCTGCGCAGTCATCAGGTCGAATTCCGATATCACGTCCTGCTCGTAGAGGTTCTTGTTGCTTTCGAGGATGAGCTGCGCTGTGGAAAGGGCAGCCTCTGCGCTCTTTACATTCGCTACGGCAATCTCGTAAGCGGCCTTGTATGGAGTCTGGTCTATGATGAAAAGCACCTGGTCCTTCCTCACGCTCTCTCCCTCTTCAATCATGATGTCTGTGATCATTCCGCTGACCTGCGGTCGGATCTCGACAGTCTGTACTCCGCTTATCGCCGCAGAATATCCCGTTGTCAGGGTTCTGTCGCTTAGGGTTACGGAGAGGGTTTCATAGAGGTTTTCTTCTTTTGGAGCATTATTTGCTCCTTCTTTGCATGCGGTCGCAAGAAGTCCGCAGATGCCGATAAGGACAAATGCTGTTTTTCTCATAGTTCCATCAGGGTGATTAATTGTTTAACTTGTGCAAAGATACTTCAAAACGAGCATTATTTTTTAATAAAAGTGTTAATTTTGTGTGAATAAAATTCAGTTATATGACAAGAAAAAAGAACTCCCGGGGAAGAGGACGCGGGAAAAAGGAAAAGAAGGTGTTCCCTCTTGTAGAGGGAAAGGTGCAGATGACCAGGGAAGGCTATGCGTTCGTGATTGTTGAAGGAGAAGAAGATGATGTCTTTGTCAAGGCTTCCAAGACCAGAGGCGCTTTGAACGGTGACATCGTAAGAGTTGCCGTGACCCGTGAAA
Organism: Bacteroidales bacterium; assembly: GCA_017461285.1. The sequence continues at coordinate 12,361 of JAFTYS010000056.1, forward strand.
AGACGGAGCGTCAGCGCAGGGAAGGAGAGGTGGTTGCGATAATAGAACGCTCTCCGAAGCCGTTCATCGGCGTTCTTCACATAGTCGCAGGCCAGGCATGGGTGCTGATGCAGAGCCGTTTCATGCCTTACGATATAACCATACCGTTTACGGAGAGCGACAAGTCGCGCTACCGCAGACATAAGGTGAAGGGACAGTCGATGGCAGAGCCGAAGGACGAGACAGGATACCTCAAGCCTCTTCCGGAAGAAGACGTATATGCAGTCCATGGAGTCTTCGAACTTGGAGAAGACGGATACGGACGCAGGGAGCTTCAGGCACGTTCCGGAATGAAGGTGGCTGCCGTTGTCGATGACTGGCCGAGAGGGGAGATGAACCCTCGCGGACATATTGTCGACGTGCTCGGAGAGCCGGGAGACAATGATACGGAGATGCATGCGATTCTTGCCGAATATGCGCTTCCGTACCGTTTCGAATCGGCAGTGGCGAATGCTGCAGACCAGATTTCAGAAACGATAACCGCTGAGGATCTCGCAGGAAGACGCGATTTCCGTGAAGTGCTTACATTCACCATAGACCCTGCGGATGCAAAGGATTTCGACGACGCCCTGTCGTTCCGCAAGCTTGAAAACGGCAATTACGAGGTCGGCGTCCATATCGCTGACGTGACCCATTATGTCCGTGAAGGTTCGGTCGTGGATGAGGAAGCCCGCAGCCGCGGAACCTCTGTCTATCTTGTGGACAGGACCGTGCCTATGCTTCCGGAGAAGCTCTGCAACAAGCTCTGCTCCCTCCGCCCGCATGAAGAGAAGCTTACCTTCTCTGCAGTGTTCGAGATTACTCCGAGGGGTAGAGTAGCTGACCAGTGGTTCGGAAAAACCGTGATATATTCTGATTTCAGATTCGCTTATGAAGAGGCCCAGACCATAATCGAAGCCGGCTCCGGAGTGGCTCATGAAGGAGTTCCGGCTGATATCGCGGAGGCTGTCCTTGTATTGAACGACCTTGCTTCGAAACTTCGCAAGAAGAGGTTCGCAAGCGGAGCCATCAGCTTCGAGCGTCCTGAAATGAAGGTCGAGGTCGATGAGAAGGGAAAGCCTGTGAATGTATATCAGAAGGTGAGCGTCGAGGCCAACTGGCTGATCGAGGAGTTCATGCTCCTTGCGAACAGAAGCGTAGCGGAATTTGTCGCGAAAGCCAGAAAGACCTTCGTGTACCGTGTCCATGACGAGCCTAACCAGGAAAAGATCGAGAACCTGCGAGGTTTTGTCGGTAACTTCGGCTACAAGATGGGACCTACCGGAAGCGGAAAGGAGATTTCGAAGGAGCTCAATACCCTTTTTGCCGCAGCAAAGGACACTCCCGAATACAATGCGATCGAACTCCTGTCCCTTCGCACCATGGCCAAGGCAAGGTATGATACCGAAAATCTGGGCCACTATGGACTTGCATTCAAGTATTACACCCATTTCACTTCTCCGATCAGACGTTATCCTGACATGATGGTGCACCGTCTTCTTGAACACTATCTTTCCGGCGGGGCATCTGCCAAGGAAGACAAGTATGCGAAGATGTGCAAGTATGCTACTGAGCGGGAGATTGTCGCTGCCGAAGCAGAAAGGGCCAGCATCAAGTACAAGCTGGTCGAGTTCATGGAGGACAAGGTCGGCTGCACTTTCGGAGGCAATGTTTCCGGACTTACCGAATGGGGAATGTACGTTGAGATCGAGCCTTCAAGAATCGAGGGCATGGTTCCGTTGAGGGATATAAAGAGCGACTTCTTCGAGTTCGATCCTGAAAGATACAGGCTTGTCGGCAGGCGTTCGAAAGTCGTATATAATCTTGGAGATCCTGTGCGCATCAGAGTTAAGAAGACCAATCTTGAGCAGAAGCTTCTCGATTATGAACTCATAGAGACCGGACTTGAAGACAGGGTATTCGACCGTATCGACTATGAGTACGGACGCGGAACTTCCTTCATCAAGGGCGAGGACGGTTCCTTCGACAATGTGACTGTGGGCATAAACAAGGCTGCCCGTAAGGAAAAGGTCCGCAAGGCCATCCAGGAATCCAAGAGAAAATCTCGCAGGAACAATAAGAAGAAATAGAAGTTTGGCATACCCTTTGCAATAAATTAAACCATGTTAGTTTAGTTGTTAATAATAGGGTTATGGTTTTAGCCGGGATCTCCGAAACGAGCGGATTTCCCGGCTTTTCTTTGTGTAAAAAAACTCTACAATTCCTCTCTACATCCGTTTGTTGTCCGGTGTTTTAAGTATACTGTAATATTCTGATACACAACGAGTAAAATCGTATTTTAGGGTTGTGTGGAAATCCATGGCCCATTCTCTGTCTGTCCTCTACAATGCTGGTTTTTTCCAAAATATTCTATCTTTGCTATATATAAGTATTGAAAATGTTTGGAAAACGTAAATCAAATAAGCTGATTGAGGATATAGACAGGTATTTTGATCTGATGGACCAGGCTGTGCTTGTGTTCAAGGATGGCGTGAGGAATTATCTCTATTCCAACAAGGGTGACTTTACCGGAAACCTCAAGAAGATGTCGGAGCTCGAAAGCGAGACGGAAGTGTTGAGAAGAGAGATTGAGAACGCTCTCTATACTCAGACAGCCCTGGTACGTTCCAGGGGAGACATCATGCGTCTGTTCGAGAAGACCAGGAACATTACCGGAATTCTCTATGACAGCCTTTTCCAATTCGAGATAGAGACTCCTTTCATTCCTTCCGAACTTAATCCTGAATTCATGAAGCTGACCGAGTTCTCGACCCTTGCGGTCGAGGCGGTCGTCCCTGCTGCAAAGGCTTATTTCAAGGCTCCGGATACCGTTCCTGACAAGATCAGCAGGGCATATTTCTATGAGAAGGAAGCCGTGAAGTACTCGCAGACGATCAAGCGTACGGTATTCCATAACATGACTTCCCTCAAGCTGAGTGAAAAATTCCATCTCAGGTATTTCGCACTTCATATCGAGAATCTCTCGAAAGCTGCAGAAAACGTTGCGGACCAGCTTGCGGTAATGGCGATCAGAAGAACTCTCTAGCATGGATATCCTCTGCCTCATATTGTTCCTGTCGGTAGTTGTCCTGTGGTTCTTCGACCATGAGTACGACACCCTCTTCGGCGTGTATGCTCCGACATGCGCGATGAGCCGCAAGGGTTTCTGTGCATTGGTTTTTGCCGGACTTCCCTTGGCTTTGTGGGCGAGCGGTACCGGCCCCGTCAAGGCAGCTCTTGCAGATTGCTTTCCTGCCGCTATGGATGCAGAGGCAGTGGTTCTCGTGATATTGTCTTCCCTTATAGTCCTGATGATTCTCAAGGCTTTCGAGGTTACAGGTTCTGTCGTATATGCGGTGCTTGGAGCGCTTGCAGCATATGGGCTTGTGTCGTCAGACGGATTCACTTTCCGATGGGGCTTTGCCCTGTCTTTCATTGCGGCGCCTTTCATGGCCTTCCTGCTTTCTGCAGGAATCATGGCATGTTTCAGGATGGTTCTGTCAAGAGTCAGGATACACATGATAACGATGTCGTACTATATGAGGTTTGCCGTCGTTCTGTGCGTCCTGATGACTGTCTTTGCCTTGGGACTTAACTGGGGCGGACTGCTTTGCGGGGTCGGCGGCATGATTGCCGGAGGAAGGATGGTCACGCTGACGGTGATTGCAGCTGTCGTAGTCATAATGTCGTCATTCATGCATTTCAGCAAGGAACAGGATGTTGAATCTGCAGGACTCTTTTCTGATTTCACCATCTATGCAGTGGTTTCTGTCGGATTTTCTGCAGCTGTTTCCATGATCTTTTTCTCCTTTGACGCCACGACGTCGCTGATAGGCCTTTCTCCTGTTCCGCTTTCGGTTTCCTCTCTTGTCGTTGCGGCAGTTGCCGGAGTCGAAGCAGTGCAGAAGGCGCGTCTTTTCAGCACCCAGGAGTATGTGAGGGAAGGAATAGCCTTCGCGGCTGCACCGTCCTGCTCATTCGTGGTGGCATATGTCATGTTCAATATCGTCGGAGGCGAGACTGCCGACCACATGGTTGATTTCATGGTGATGGCCGCCATGATCATGATACTTATCGCCCTTTCATTTGCCGGATATGTACGACGTCAGCGTATCGTCAAGGAGGCGACCGAGAGGCTCGTCTATACCCAGCAGCAACAGATATATGAGAACAGCCGCGCTCTCAATGACATGGAACTCAAGGTCGTCCTTTCGGAGAACCAGGCGCTGCACAATGCTGTGGAAATGAAGAAGCAGGAGGTGATGAATGTGGCATTGAGCATAGTGGAGCAGAAGGAATACCTGGAGTCTCTGAACACGATCGTAAAGAAGCTCGCGAAGACCAAAGATGAGAGGGAAAGGGACAAGCTGATTTCGGAACTCAGCGCTTCGCTCCGGCAGCGTCTTTCGCACGACAGGGAAGTGGATTCCCAGTACTTTTATGCGCAGGCCGAGTCCCTTCACGAGGACTTCAATGCGAAGCTTGCCGAGAATTTCCCCGACCTGACTCCTCAGGAAAGAAGGCTCTCCACCCTGCTGAGGCTGGGATTTTCATCCAAATATATAGCGACGCTGATGAACATAACTCCGAAGAGCGTCGAGATCAGCCGCTACAGGCTG
>JAFTYS010000057.1 GCA_017461285.1 Bacteroidales bacterium
GTCTTACTACAGAGTACGTTATGTTTTCGCATTCTAAAGAAATCTTATTATAATGAAAAAGTTAATGATAATCACAATGGCGATCCTGTCTATGGCTGTCTCATGTCAGCAGCCCATAGACCCGACGCCCGGTGATTCCGTGGTAGTCCTTCCTGACGGCGCAGTCATGCTTCAGGACACGCAGTTCGGAATGTACTACGGCAATCTCAACAATGACGGTATCGGAGTATTCTCGATTGTCCTGAGCGACGCCCGCTGCTACAGAGACGACCTCAGCAATCCTTATCTCGACTCCGAAGGCGACATGCTCGTCCTCCAGATCAAGACTCCTCTCCTATCGGATGATGCGGAAATGAATCTTCCTGCAGGAGAATATCCTGTCTCTCAGGATGGCAAGATCAACACAGTCAATGCATCTGCATCCTATGTAAAGAGACTGGTAGGCAGCATGCAGTCGAAGTGGGACCTCAAGTCAGGTTCGGTGAACGTGGCCAAGGATGAAAGCGGTGAGTACAGGATAACCACCACCGAACTTGTCATCGCGAAGGACGAAGTTACGGACACGGTCGAATATGTATGCTACTCGTCGATCAAAGTGGATGACTACATGACCGCGGCACCTGCGATGCTTTCGACTGACGATGACATCATCGACATGCCTTTCCCTTTCTTCGAATGTATTTATAACGGAGACCTGTTCGGAAACGGCACGGGCAACTTCATCGTCAACATGTCAACAAAGGGCTTCGTTACCCCGGACGGCAATGTGATGGACATACCGGGAATCTATATCAGCCTCAACTTCTTCTCAAGACTCTATTCGGGCAATTCCGAGCCGGTTCTTGAAGAAGGTCGCTATACCGTATCCACCATGACATCCTCATCCCTGTTCAGCCGCTGGACCATCCTTCCGGGCCTTATGATGGACGGCACTCCGTTCGGCTCGTATGTACTCCAGCAGCCTGCAGACGGAGAAGGCACGATGGAATTCATCTCTTCGGGAGTCGTGGATGTGAAGTACGACGAATCCGGAGATGCAACCAAGGCTCCGAAAGCCAGGAAATGCACTTTCACATACTCGTTCAAGACCTCGAGCAGGACAATCCGCGGAGAATGGAAAGGAGAGATTCTTATCGACAATCAGGCTGGAGTCAGCAACGAGAGTTTCCTTACCACCCTCGACCATGATGTGGAATGCGACATGTCCAAGGTATCGAGCGGTACACTTCATCTCGTTGAGACTCTTCACAGGGACAATATCGAGGCTCAGTGGGACTATGACATTGCGGAAGCATGGCAGCTCTATCTTCAGCCGCGTGACTGGAACTCGGAAGAATATGCGATTCCATGGGTGGATCCTGAGAATCCTCTCGGAGCGGACGGTGTCGCAGGAACCGAAGATGACTACATGTATGACAAGAACATGAACGGTATCAGAGACCGTCTTGAAGCATATTGCGGTGACGGTGACGTCATGATTCTCGAATTCGTCCTGCCGCTCGGCTCGCAGGGAGTGATCGCTCCGGAACTCGGCAAGACTTACACCTACACCATGCAGCCGAATCTCTCGGCAGATGAAGAGATGTACGAGATCTATGTCAGCCGCATGGGACGCCCTGCAGACGAAATCTTCGACCCTTACTACGCGGAGCAGCATCCGGGCTGGGCTGAGGGTGCCGGCATAACAGGCTATGACCATTGCAACGCCCGCAGAGGCTTCACATGGTCGGAAGACGGCTACAGAGGCAACTGGTACCTGCATTATGAGAAAGGCCGCCACATGATTCTCGACGGACATGCTCCGGCCGTGAACGGAACAGTCAAGGTTACCCGTACTGCAGACGACATCTATGACTTCGAATGGGATCTCATCGATGACAATCCGGGCACACCGAACAAAATAACAGGAAGTCTTAAGGACTGCAAGGTCAGCATTCATTTGAACTAACAGCATGCAGATGAAAAAACTTTTATTGATAGCAGGTCTGCTCATTATGGCGGCCTCAGCAGCGATGGCTCAGGACATCACCGTGACAGGAGTCGTGAAGGACTCCTCCACAGGTGAGCCGGTGCCTTTCGCTTCTATTCAGATCGAAGGTACGATGACAGGTGGAATGACCGACACCGACGGACTTTATTCCATCTCTGTCCCTTCCGACGGGGTGCTTATATTCTCGTCAATAGGTTACAAGGACGCAAGAGTTCCCGTAAACGGAACGGCAAAGCACGATGTCATGCTCGATCCTGACACCGAAATGCTCGAAGAGACCATAGTCGTGGCCTTCGGTACTGCCACAAAGGAATCCTTCACGGGATCGGCTACTGTCGTTAAATCCGAAGACATCTCGAAGGTGCAGTCATCGGATGTAACCCGTGCACTTGAAGGAATGGTGGCGGGTGTGCAGATGACCACATCATCCGGAGCTCTCGGCAGCAGTCCTTCCATCCAGATCCGAGGAACAAGTTCCATCTCGGCCGGAACAGCGCCTCTCTATGTGGTTGACGGTGTGCCTTACAGCGGTGACATGAACAACCTCAACACAGCCGACATCGAGTCGATGACCGTCCTCAAGGACGCCGCTTCCAACGCACTCTACGGTGCCCGAGGAGCGAACGGTGTCATCATGATCACCACCAAGAAGGCGAAGAAAGGCGAGGCTACCGTGAATGTGGATGCAAAATGGGGACTCAACACCAAGGCTCTCAGAAGCTACGACTACATCAAGGACCCTAAGCTTTACTACGAGGCACACTACAACGCCCTCTACAACTACTACCGCATGGAGCAGGGCATGACCGAAACCGACGCCAACCTCAAGGCTGCCGCCAATGTGGCAGGCTCTTCCGATGCCGGCGGACTCGGCTACCTCACATACACCCTTCCTGAGGGACAGAACCTCATCGGTACAAACGGAAAGTTCAATCCTAACGCCACCTTCGGCCGTAAGGTATATTATAAAGGTGAATATTACTGGCTTCAGCCTGACGACTGGATGGCGGAGTCATACCGCAACACCCTCCGTCAGGAGTATAACGTCAGCGCGGCAGGTTCACCGGGCGGAAACGCACAGATCTTCGCTTCATTCGGCTACCTCAACAACAAGGGTCTGATCCAGGGCGAGGACATGGAACGCTACACCGCCCGCGTCAGGATAGACTATCAGATCAAGGACTGGATGAAGATAGGAATGAACGCCGCTTATTCCAACTTCGACTGGAACAACGGTAACGGAAGCGGAACCGGAAACGTGTTCTCGTTCGCTTCCAATGTGGCTCCTATCTATCCGGTATATCTTAGGGACGGCAACGGCAACATCATCCATGACGAGATGGGCTACAAGCGCTACGACTACGGTAACGGAGCCAATGCCGGCTTCGTCCGTCCTTACGCTGCCAACTCCAACGCCCTTCAGGAGCTCTGGCTCAATGTCGGAAACAGCGAAGGAAACGCCATCAACGGCACTTCATACGTGGAGATAAAATTCCTCAAGGACTTCACCTTCACATTCAATGCCGGCGTCGGAGTCGATGAGACCCGCAGCACAAGCATCCAGAACATGTACTACGGTCAGTTCGCGACCAACGGAGGTATCATCTCCAAGAGTCATGGCCGCTCGTTCTATGTCAACCTTCAGCAGCTCCTCAACTGGAACAGGATGTTCGGAGACGGTCACAATGTCACCGTCCTTCTCGGACACGAGACTTACAGTTCCACTTCAGTGTCTGTGGCAGCATCCAAGAGCAACATGTTCTCCATGGGCAACACCGAGCTCAACGGAGCCGTGATCGACGGCCAGACTGCAAATTCGGGCAAGTCGATGTACAACAATGAAGGATTCTTCGCAAGAGCCCAGTACGACTACAACAACAGGATATTCCTCAGTGCATCCTACCGTCTCGATGCCTCTTCACGCTTCCACCCGGACAACCGTTGGGGAAGTTTCTGGTCTCTCGGCGGAGGCTGGCTCATAGACAAGGAAGAATGGTTCCCTCGCACATCATGGCTGGGAATGCTCAAGCTCAAGGCATCCATCGGATCGCAGGGTAACGACAACATCGGCGACTACCTCTACACAGACATGTACTCCATCACCAACTCCGACGGAGAGATCGCCATCAAGAGATCTACCATCGGAAACAAGGACATCACATGGGAGACCAACACCAATGTCAATGCCGGTATCGACTTCGAACTCTTCAGAGGCCGTCTCACCGGTTCTGCGGAGTACTTTTACCGTCTGACTTCGGACATGCTCTACTACGTGACCATCCCGATTTCCTACGGTTTCGCGGGCTACTATGACAACATCGGTGACATGAGAAACTCCGGAGTGGAGTTCGCCGTGAACGGCAACATCATGAGCCGCAGAGACTTCAGCTGGGATGCATACATCAACTTCACCCACTACACCAACAAGATCATCATGCTTCCGGAGACCCACAAGAACCGTACGATCGACGGTTATCAGGGATATGCTTCGGGCAACAAGTTCGTCGGTGAGGGCCTTCCTCTCAACACCTTCCTCATGCCTAAGTATGCGGGAGTCGATAAGACCAACGGACTTCCTATGTGGTACAGGGACATAGTTGAGACAGATGCAGACGGCGAGCCTGTGCTCGATGAGAACGGCAACCAGATTTTCCTCGGCCGTGAGACCACGACCGAATACTCCGAGGCCACTGACTACCTCTGCGACGACCCTACACCTGACCTTTACGGAGGATTCGGAACATCGGTAAGCTGGAAGGGATTCGACGTGTCGGCAAGCTTCACCTATTCCATCGGAGGTCTGACTTATGACGGCGGTTATGCCGGCTACATGGCTCCTCCGGGAGGTACCGTGGGATCCAACTACCACGAGGACGTCCTCAAGGCATGGACTCCTGAGAACAAGGATTCGGATATTCCGCGATTCGTTTACAATGATCAGAACATCAACGCCAGCTCGGACCGTTTCCTCGTTCCTGCAAGCTACCTCAACTTCCAGAACGCCCAGATCGGCTACAGCTTCCCTGCAAGAATGCTCAGCAGGATAAAGCTTTCGAGACTCAGGATGTATGTGACCTGCGACAATATCTGGTACTGGTCTTACAGACGCGGACTCGACCCTCGTCAGAGCCTTTCAGGAAGCACAAGTGCAGAAAGTTATTCACCTGTCAGGACCGTTTCATTCGGTCTCAACCTGACCTTCTAAATAGGAAAAGCTATGAAGAGATACATCAAATATATATTTATTGCGCTTGCTGCCCTGTCATCGGCATCCTGCATCAAGGAGGTCCTTCCTGTCGGAGGATCTCAGACACAGGCACAGGTGTCGGCTTCCAAGACAGCCATGATGTCCATGATCAAGGCCATCCCTGCCAGCATGACCACATCGGGTACGATAGGCTATGCAAGCAGCTACGGTGACCACACCGACTTCGGAATCCCCGGCATCCATCTTCGTTTCGAGCACATGCTCGAAGATATGGCCACGATGGCGGAGAACCCGTTCTACAACCGTTTCTATGCCTATGACATGAATGAGGCCCAGGGCTACCAATACACCTATTGCGCATATTTCTGGGATGCCTACTACACATGGATCCGTCTCGTGAACGATGTCATCCTCTCCATCAAGCCTGTCGTGGAGCAGAGCGGAGAGGCTGAGGATGAAGAGACAGTCAAGCTCAGGGACATCCTCGGACAGGCATACGCCTACAGAGCCATGTGCTATTTCGACCTTGCCCGTCTCTACGAGCCTAAGGTCAATGACTACACAGAAGTGTCCGAATCCATTCTCGGCCTCACGGTCCCTATCGTCGATGAGAATACTACCCTCGAGCAGACCAAGAACAACCCTCGCGTTCCACGCAAGGAAATGTATGATTTCATATTCGGAGATCTCACCAAGGCCGTGGAACTCCTTGACGAGACCGACAGGACATTCTCCCGTCCGACCCTCTATTCCGTATATGGAATGATGGCCAAGGCATATCTCGAACTCGGTTATGCCGAGGATCCTGCCTTCCCGCGCGACGAGATGTTCGCCAATGCTGCGAAATACGCCCGTCTCGTGATCGATGAGGGAGGTTATTCTCCTCTGACCCAGAGCCAGTGGGAAGACCCTGTGAACGGCTTCAACAACGCTGCAGCCAACAATGCATGGATATGGGGATTCTCCCTCGTTGCCGAGAACCTCAGCAACCTCCTCACCTTCGTCTCGCATATATCGTCCGAGGCCTCATGGGGCTATGCACGCTACGCACAGTTCGGAGTCAGCGCCAAACTCTACGACCAGATACCTGACAGCGACTTCAGAAAGCACTCATGGCTCGATCCTAAGAAGGAAGAGTACTATGCCTACAAGTTCGCAGGCACTCAGGAGGACAAGCAGGACTTCCTCAACGGAATGCCTGCAGCCAAGGCTTATCAGGCTCTCAAGTTCCGTCCTGCAATGGGAGAATGCTCTGATTTCAACATCGGAAACGCGGCCGACTACTGCCTGATGCGTATCGAGGAGATGTACTTCATCGAAATCGAGGCTCAGGCTCAGCTCAAGGGCATGGAAGAAGGAAAGAAGCTTCTCAAGAAATTCATGACCGAGTACAGGGATGCTTCCTACAACCGCAACCCGGGCACAATGTCAGACTTCCTCACTGAGATGCTTCTTCAGAAGAGGGTCGAGTTCTGGGGCGAAGGCATCCTTCTCTTCGACTACAAGCGCCTCGACATGGGCATCACCCGAGGCTATCCGGGCAGCAACCACGCAGGAGTGTTCAAGTACAACACCGTTGGCCGCTCGCCACAATGGAACATCGTCATCACCCGTGCCGAATTCCAGTCCAACACAGCCATCAATGACAGCAACAACAACCCTGATCCGTCAGGCAAAATAGATCTTGCACAGTAGGAATCATGAACAGGATGAAAAACATATTCAGATTCATGTCGCTTCTCGCGGCGATGCTTCTGACGGCATCGTGCGTCAAGGAGATGACAGCGGAACTCGGCGATCCGGACAATAAGGATTGCTACGGAATCTATTTCCCTTCACAGAAGGGAACAGGCGACCTTCAGGTAGGTCCTGAAGATTCCAAGAGACTTACATTCAAGGTGAGAAGAACCAACACGAGAGGCAAAGTCACCGTACCGGTGACCGTCGAGTCCGATCATCCGGGCATCTTCTCGGCCACTGAAATCGTCTTTGAGGAAGATTCGCCTACGGCTGATGTCGAGATATACTTCCCGTCTATCAAATTAGGAACGAAGTACAACTGCACATTGAAGGTGGAGGGTGACGAATATGTATCAAGCTATTCGCAGAACGCCACCCATCTCAGCTTCAGCGTCACCTGCGTGAAGTGGAACAAGCTTGTCGGTGACAACGGAGAGACCACGGGACTCTGGCGCGACGGAGTATTCCCCGAGTGGTTCTCAGTGGCTCAGCCTAACCTCGAAAAGAGTGTGGTCATAGAGGAAAGAGACGATGTGCCCGGCTACTACAGGATATTCGACGTCTATGATGCCGGCTACATGACCAACATGTTCGGAATGAACGCATCGAGCATCTGCCTTGAGCAGCACTACACCTACATCGACGCCACCGACCCTGAGAAGGTATGGATCCCTACCTTCAAGACGGGAATCGTCATGAGCGCTGACTACGGAGAAATGTCGATAGGTTCATACGTGGCTGAGAACGAGGATTTCGATCCTTCGATAGCTTCCATTTACGGAACTCTCGAGAACGGAGTCATAAGTTTCCCTGCGAACGCCCTCCAGCTGCACATGGCCGTTCTCGGATGGTATCCGTCCAATTCCTACGGCCTTCATCGCATCATCCTGCCTGGCTTCAGGGCCATCGACGATGTCATCACCATCGAGGCAGGTATAACCGGAGCTGACGGCAAGATTCCTGTGGAAGTAGCCTTCGGACTCGATGTCAAGAAGGTGAAGATATACACTGCAGAAGGCGAACTCGCCGAATCTGTGATCGCCGGGCTTGCGGAGGATATCGCGGCCGGCCGTGTGCAGACCAACCATCCTGACATGACCTACGGTAACACCCTCAATCTCGCCTTCGCCAAGACAGGAGAATACACTATCCTCGCAGTAGGTCTCGGTGCGGACGGCAAACTCATCAACTACGCCTTCGACACCTTCGGCTACAAGACCGATGCCGATGAAAATGCGGTTGAACTCAACTACGGTCTCATCCGTTCCAACAAATATGCTCCGGACGGAATGAACGAAGAGAACTCTCTCGAACTCTATATCAACGGAAAGAACATCAAGAGACTCCATGTGGGACTCTATGAGAAAGAGACCTTCTACAAGGACGAACAGGCTCACTGGGATGCATTGGCTCAGTCACAGCTCAACGAAGCCAACCTCGCCCTTGTCAACGGATCAGGTCTCTCCCTCGTGCAGAGCGGTCTCGTGCCGGGCACCGAATATGTGCTTGCTATGAGAGCCTACAACGGTTATTCGGAAGAAGATTTTATCGCAGTGGAGTCCACCGGAGGCGAATGGGACTACAGACTCGCATTCTACTCGTCGGAGGATGTCGATGTTGACAAGATGATCAATGTCGTATCTCCGACCGAATACTACGGCACCTACAACTACTACGCGATGGAAGGCACAAGTTCGCGTTACTGTCTCGGTGAAGTGGTCATCGGAGAAAGCAAGACCACCTATCAGGGCCAGCCTTGCGTCAATGTCAAGGGACTCTTCCCGTTCCTGCGCAAGACCTACGGAGTGGAAGACGACTCGATGGACTTCTACTACTACAACGGCTATATCTGGAATTATGACCTCCGTCTCGAATACTTCATCTTCGAAGGAATGTATGTCTATACTGAAGCCATGCTCTACGCAAGCAACGGCTCGGCTTACGGCGGTCAGGGAGGTCTTTTCGCCGCATTCGTAAGAAAGAACGACAAGCCTGGAGCAAAGCCATGCATAGCCATCATGGACAGCGGCATGGCAGGAAATCTCGGAGTGACATTCAGCGGATTCGCCCTCCTCGGCTTCGAGGATTCCAACCACTCGGTATCTCTCGGACTCCTCGACCTCGTGGAAAGCATGGTGCTCATCCCTAAGTCCGACGACCCTGATCCGGTTCTTCCTCCTTCTGATGACGACAAGGAAGAGGAAATAGAGACCGCAGGAGTGAAGATGCTCTACAACATGGCCCGTCAGGGACACAGCATGAACCTCGTCGAGACATCCGAAGGACTCATGATGAGCCTCATCGACAGGATGCATAACGAGACCCGGGTCAATGACTTCCTTGATTTCGACTCAGCAATTATCCTCTAACCGAAATTTACTTGAAGATATATATGGACAGAAAGATTTCAAAGATATTCCCATTTATCCTTCTCCTGTCGGCAGTTTCCTGCCTTCAGGAGGAGATGTCGGGAACACAATCGGCTCCGCAGGAGGAAAAGACCGTTCTTGAACTGAAGTCGGTCAACACTTCGGAAGATGCCGTGGAAGGAACTCTCGTCGTTCTCCTCGACGAGTCGGCGGCAGCTGCCCTTAAAGCAGGCAATGATGTGCCTGCTCTTGACGGGGCATGCTCGAAGGTTGATGCGTCTCTCGCCAAGGCATTCCCATGCAAGGGAACCGAAAGAGAGAGACAGCACCGTCTTGACAGATGGTACCTCATCACATTCCCGTCGGAAGTTGCCGTAGAAGAAGTTGCGGAAGTATTTGCAGGACTCCCTGAAGTGGAGGTAGTGCAGTACAACACCGCAGTAGCCCGCTTTGAAGAAAGCGAGGCCACAGAATGGACACCGGGTGACAACACCGTCTCACCTGTGCTTCCTTTCAATGACCCTAAGCTCATCGACCAGTGGCACTATATGAACTACGGCGACCTCAGTGTCGCTCCTACAGTCAGAGTCGGAGCGGACATCAATGTCCGTGACGCATGGAAGCTCACCACCGGAGACCCGGCCATCATCGTGGCCATCTGCGACGAGGGTGTTAAGTATGACCATCCGGACCTTGCTGCCAACATGTGGGTGAACGAGGCTGAGAAGAACGGTGTGGAAGGAGTCGATGACGACGGCAACGGCTATGTCGATGACATCCACGGTTACAACTTCCTCAGCACCTACAACATCGAGACAGGCCAGGGCAACCTCATGCCTGTGACATGGTCAAGGCCGGGGGACAACGGTCACGGAACCCATGTGGCCGGCACCGTGGCTGCTGTCAACAACAACGGCATAGGAGTCGGCGGAGTGGCCGGAGGTGACGGCACACCGGACACAGGCGTACGCATGATGACCTGTCAGCTCTTCTCGGGCAACGCGAGCGGCGGCACACTCAACCGCGCCCAGGCCTATAAATATGCGGCAGACATGGGTGCATGCATCCTCCAGTGTTCGTTCGGACAGGATGCCGGCAACCTTCTTTCGGATGCCGACTTCGAGACCCTCTACAGCTTCGAAGCCGACGCCCTCAACTACTTCATGACCAACCCTGCGCCGGGCAACCCTGTAGGCGGCAACTTCGCCATTTTTGCGTCCGGCAACGAAGGCAAGGACATCTCGGCCTACCCTGCAGCCCACAACAGATACATCTCCGTGGCAGCCTTTGGCCCTGACTACCTTCCGACCAACTACACCAACTTCGGTCCGGGAACCAACATCTGTGCACCGGGAGGAGACTACGCCATCAACTCCACTTCTGCAGCCCCTGAGAGATCGCAGATCCTCTCCACCCTTCCAAAGGAAATCGGCAAGGGAGAATACGGCTACATGCAGGGCACATCCATGGCTTGTCCGCACGTTTCGGGAGTCGTGGCGCTCGCCCTTTCGTATGCAAGGAAACTCGGAAAGACATTCACCTATGACGAATTCCTCTCGATGATCTACACCTCGGTCAACAACATCGACTACTACATCGAGACTTGCGCCAAATACAACAACGGAGTGCAGATGGACCTCACCCCGTACTGGCACAACATGGGTACCGGAGCCATCGACACATGGAGGCTCCTCATGCAGATCGAAGGCACACCATGCCTGGTGGTGCAGAAGGGCGCCGATGTCAAGATGTCCCTCGACCAGTATTTCAGCCCGGCTGCATCCCACCTCACCTTCACCAAGGTCGAAGTCAGCGATGAAGCCCGCGCAACCCTCGGAATCGTAGGAGACCCATATGTGAAATACGGCAAGCTTTACATCCGCTGCGAGAATGAAGGCTCGGCCAAGATAAGCATCTCGGCCATTGCAGGCGGCAGCGATATAGCAGGACAGGGAAGTGCAACCATGGGAGGAACTGAATTCACCCGCGAAGTGTCAATCCTCTCCCGTACTGCAGGAGTGGCAGAAAACGGTGGCTGGCTCTAATCTTTCATTCCGAGCGAAGTCTCCCACTGTCATTCCGAGCGAAGTCGAGGAATCTCTAAAACAAAAAAGAAAATGAAAAGAACAATATACACAATCCTTGCAGCCCTCCTCCTGACGGCAACCGGCTGCGAAAACCCCGCCGACCGCATCATCGACAAGATTGTCGGTGACTGGCACTACACTGCCGAGGAAAACGGCGTGGCCGAAGATGTCTGGCTCTCGTTCGGCGCAGACGGCACATTCGAGATATACCAGAAGATAGGCGAAGGCCCATACTGGCACAGCACAGGTGAATACACCGCTGACCCGGCCACAGGCATCCTCACAGGAGTCTATTCCGACCGCTACCCGTGGAAATATTCTTACAAGGTCGAAGTCGATTCCCGGAAATTGGAAATGCTCGCAGTAGAACTCGAAGGCTACATGGTCATCTACACCCGCGAAACCATCCCGGCCGAAGTCCGCGACAAGTCTGTTACTCTTACCAAGGCGGAAGCATTTGAAAGACATCTGTAAATTCCGTTTATTAATTCATGAAGATGACCGAGACGCTATAAAACGCCCGATTAAATTCAGCCATTTCATGCAGCGTTAGCCGGCATCGGTTCTTCGTAGCAAAGACTTTATTCAAAACATAAAAGATATGAAAACAAAAAACACTTTCGCGACTTACGAGTCGCCACAGACAACACTCATGACCTTGCAGTCAGAAGGCATTCTCTGCGACAGTCTCAACTGGAGCAACGGAACTCACGACGGCTTCACCAA
>JAFTYS010000058.1 GCA_017461285.1 Bacteroidales bacterium
ACTGTATCACCTACGTTGACCTTTACTGCAATGATGACTCCAGGTAGAGGTGATGTAACGGCTTTGCCTGCTCCTGATGGAGCGGGGGCTGCGGCTGGAGCTGGTGCCGGTGATGGCGTAGCCTGAACCGGAGCGGCTGCAGGAGCCTGTACAGGCGCTGCAGCAGGTGCTTCCTCAAGCTCCACCTGATAGTCTGTACCGTTCACTGTGACTGAAGCGTTCTTACCTTCTACTGAATTGATCGCAACATTGTACTCGTTGCCGTTGATCTTGAATTTATAAGTTTTCATGAGTTATTTTCTTCTTATAGTTATGATGTAACTTTCCATATCGTGTACCGTATCGTTCAGATACTGGTGCATTGCCATTCCTATGGCAGCGTAAACCTCGCCGTTCATTTCCTGGTCGAGAGCCATGGCGATGGCGGCTGCGATTTCCGCATCGGGGCATCCTTTGGCAGTCTTAGGCTTCTTCTTTCTTTCCGGAAGCCTGAACTGTCCTGACGAGATCTTTCCTATGAATGTATAGGCAAAGTACAGTATTACCAGAGCAGTAAAGACCACGGTAACGGATACCAGGGTTATTATGGCTCCGTGCGGATCTTTCTCCAGCATGTCTGCACTTTTCTCGGCGACAGCCTGCGATGCCTGCAATAACATAAATCCGTTCATGTCCTCAAGTCTTTATAATGGCAGGTTGTCGTGTTTCTTCCAAGGATTCTGCTGCTTCTTGCCTGCGAGCTGCTCGAGAGCTCTGATAACGCGGAAACGGGTGTTCCTAGGCTCGATTACATCATCGATATAGCCGTATGACGCTGCATTGTATGGATTGCAGAAGAGGTCGTTGTACTCGTTCTTCCTTTCCTCTGCGGCCTTTGCCTGCTCTTCAGGATCGGCGATCGCCTTGATCTCTTTTGAGTAAAGGATCTCTACAGCTCCTTCTGCTCCCATGACAGCAATGTTTGCTGAAGGCCATGCGTAGTTGATGTCTCCGCGCAACTGCTTGCAGCTCATGGTGATATGGGCTCCGCCGTACGACTTTCTCAATGTCACGGTCACCTTAGGCACGGTAGCCTCGCCGTATGCGTAGAGGAGCTTTGCTCCGTTGGTGATGATTCCGCCGTATTCCTGCTGTGTTCCGCAGAGGAAGCCAGGAACGTCAACCAATGTTACCAGAGGGATGTTGAACGCGTCGCAGAAGCGTACGAAACGTGCGGCCTTGCGCGATGCGTTGATGTCGAGCACTCCGGCAAGGATCTTCGGCTGATTGGCCACGATTCCGACAGAACGTCCGTTCATATGGGCGAATCCGATGATGATGTTCTTTGCCCAGCTTTTATGGACTTCGAGGAATCTTCCGTCATCGACGATGCTGCCGATGACCTGATACATGTCGTATGCCTTGTTAGGATTGTCAGGAATGATGTCGTTGAGGGCATCGTCCACTCTTCCTGCAGGGTCGTTTGTCTGGACGAAAGGAGCCTCCTCCCTGTTGTTTGACGGCAGGAATGACAGAAGGTCTCTGATGGTCCTGATTCCGTCCTCTTCGCTGTCAGCAGCAAAATGGGCTACGCCGCTCTTCGTCGCATGGACGCTGGCTCCGCCGAGTTCTTCCTGGGTAACTGACTCGCCGGTAACGGTCTTTACAACTCCAGGTCCGGTAAGGAACATGTATGAAGTGTCCTTGATCATTACGGTGAAGTCGGTAAGGGCAGGGGAGTAGACCGCTCCGCCTGCGCATGGACCGAAGATGCCTGAAATCTGTGGCACGACGCCGGAAGCCAGGATGTTCCTCTCGAAGATCTCGCCATATCCTGCGAGCGAGCAGATGCCTTCCTGGATGCGCGCTCCGCCGGAATCGTTGATTCCGATGAACGGAGCCCCGTTGCGGACAGCCATGTCCATCACCTTGCTGATCTTCATGGCCATAGTCTCCGACATCGATCCTCCGCTGACGGTGAAGTCCTGCGCCGACACATACACGAGACGTCCGTCGATCGTTCCCATTCCGGTCACGACTCCGTCTCCGTCGAACTTTGTCTTTTCCATGCCGAAGTTCGTGCATCTGTGCTGCACGAACATATCGAATTCTTCAAAGCTGCCTTCGTCAAGAAGCATTGCAAGCCTTTCCCTTGCGGTCAGCTTGCCTTTCTGGTGCTGGGCGTCGATCCTTTTCTGACCTCCTCCCATGCGGGCAGATGCCCTGCGCTCCACCAGTTCCTTTATTTTCTCCTGTTGAATGCTCATAATGTTTTATGAATTAGGTATAGGTTGCAATTTATTACAAACTACAAAGATAACAAAAAATATGACAGTGTCAATCTAAACCAAAAACAGTACCTCTCCGATCGGAAAGGTACTGTTCTGCTTATGGATTGATGCAGTCTGATATGATTACGGCTGCATTGTAGTATATACGTTCTGTACGTCATCGTCTTCCTCGATGCGCTCGATGAGCTTCTCGACGTCAGCCTTTGCGTCACCCTCGAGAACCTTGAGCTCTACGTTCGGAAGGCGTGTGAACTCAGCAGCTACGAGCTCATAGCCGTTCTCCTCGATCCATTTCTGGATGCCGTTGAACGCTGTGAACTCTCCGTAGAGAACGATTTCTGTCTCCTCGTTTTCATTCTCCTCCTCGAAGATCTCCTCTACACCATAGTCGATAAGCTCGAGTTCGAGCTCCTCAAGGTCGTATGGGTTGGTAGTCTTCATGCGGAACATGCACTTGCGGTCGAACATGTAGTCAACGCTGCCTGATGTTCCGAGAGATCCGCCGCTCTTTGTGAAGTATGAACGTACGTTCGCTACCGTACGGTTGTTGTTGTCGGTAGCGGCCTCGACGAGGACAGCGATGCCGTGAGGACCGTATCCTTCGAATACTACCTCCTTGTAATCGGCCTGATCCTTGTCTGTAGCCCTCTTGATTGCACGCTCGATGTTGTCCTTAGGCATGTTCTCGCTTCGTGCTGTCTGGATGAGCGCACGAAGGCGTGGGTTACCTGTCACGTCAGGACCTCCCTGCTTTACTGCAATAGTGATTTCCTTTCCGATCTTTGTGAAGACGCGGGCCATATGACCCCATCTCTTGAACTTTCTCTCTTTTCTGAATTCAAACGCGCGTCCCATGATTATCTTGCCTCTATACGTCCGATATACTTGTCAACGTCGTATGCCTCGATAGACTGAGGATACTGATCCTTGATCTTCTTGTAGAATGAAAGAGCCTTTGCATTGTCGCCGAGCTCCTCTGCAACTGCACCTGCCTTGAGGAGGTAGCCTGCCGCATACATGTTGTCTGCTTCTGCCGCTGCCTTCTCGAAGTATCCGAGAGCCTTCTTGTAGTCCTCAAGACCTACATATGCGTCACCGATGCATGCTGTAGCGCGTGCTGCGAGGATGGCGTCCTTGCCTTTGTAAGCTTCAAGATACTTGATGGCCTGCTCCCACTCGCCGAGCTGAAGCTCGCATACGCCAGCGTAGAAATAAACTGACCTGCCTGCCTTCTTGCCGTACTCGTCAATGATCTGAACGAAACCGAGTGCGTTGCCGTCTCCGTTAAGGGCGAGCTCGAAATCGCCTGTGCGGAAGTTCTGCTCTGCGTAAGCCATCTGGCCCTGAGCCTCGTTTACCTTTGGCTGGTAAGCGAACTTGAACCAGCAGAATACAAGTGCGCATGCTACTACGAATGCAGCGCAGATGATTGAAATAAGCTTTCCATTATCCTGGAAGAACTTTTCTGTCTTCGAAACCGCCTCTACTACTGCTTCAGCGTTTTCATTTTTGATTTCCTTTGCCATATTTTAATGATTTTATATTGTCTTATAAACGGTTAGCAGTGCACTTCGCACAAACAGGCGGCAAATTTAGAAAAAAATGTCCAAACTCCCAATAAAATTGGTTATCTTTGCCTTGATATAATATAGAATATGCCCGTACTCGAAAAAATCGTCATATCCGACTTCAGGAACATACAGCTTCAGGAACTTGAGTTCTCTCCGAACGTTAACTGCATCAGCGGCAACAACGGGGAGGGCAAGACCAATCTTCTTGATGCAATCTATTATCTTTCAATGACGAAGAGCGCGTTTTCCACTTCCGACAAGTTCAATTTCCGACATGGAACGGATGAGTTTGCCGTAGCCGGCACATACCGTATGGAGAACGGGCTTTTGAGCAGGTTTTCGCTGAAGATGACATCCAAAGGGGAGAAGAAGGTGAAGCGTGACGACAAGCCGTATCCGAAAGTGTCGGAACATGTCGGGGTTCTTCCGATAGTGATGGTCTCTCCTTCCGACATATCGATGGTCAGCGAGTCCGGCGAGGAACGCAGGCGTTTTGTAAACGCCGTGCTCTCGCAGATGGACAGGGAGTACATGGCTGCCCTCCAGCAGTACAACCGTCTTCTGATGCAGCGTAACAGGATGCTGAAAGAGATGGATGTGGACCGCTCTCTTCTGGAAGTGATCGACATGAGGATGGCGGCCCTGGCGGAGCCTGTCCATCAGGCAAGGAAGAGGTTTGTAGAAGACCTGAAGCCTATTGTGTCGGAATACTACAAGGAAGTGTCCGGAGGTACTGAACAGGTTGATATAGAGTATGATTCGGAACTTTCCAAGGCAGGGCTGGACCAGATCCTTTCCGCATCTTTCGAGAAGGACAGGATACTGAAGTATACTTCTGCAGGAGTGCAGAGGGATGACTTCATCTTCACTATGAACGGTCATCCGATCCGCCGCTACGGTTCTCAGGGCCAGCAGAAGTCCTTCCTTGTGTCGCTGAAGTTCGCGCAGTATGAGATAATGAAGAAGAACTACGGATTCGCTCCGATCCTCCTTCTTGACGATGTCTTCGACAAGCTGGACATGGGCAGGATATCCAATCTTCTCCAGATGGTGGCCAGCAATGATTTCGGCCAGATATTCATAACTGACAGCAACAAGGTGCGCATGTCCGGAATCGTCGACAGGCTGACGCAGGACAGGGCCTATTTCGAAACCGTATCAGGAACCTTCAGCAGAATCTGACATGGCGGGCGGAAACAGGATAGGGCGCAAGGACGCCCAGGGGATGGAAGAACTCATAGGACAATATATCCGTGAGATGAAGCTTGCGTCCGGATTCAACCGTCAGCGCGTGTTCGAAGCATGGGATGCAGTGTCCGGCGCGTCGAGATATACTATAGGCAGATTTTTCAGGGACGGGATGCTTTATTGTACGATAAGTTCATCCGTCGTGAGGAATCAGCTGTATTTTCAGAGGGACGTGCTTCTTCAGCAGATCAACGAGTATCTGGACAAGGACAAGATGCTTGTATGGGACCGCAAGGACGGCCCGATGGTAAGGAATTTGATTTTGAAATGAATATGAAGATAGTTGCAGATTCGAATGTGCCTTTCCTCAAAGGCGTTCTTGAACCCTATGGGGAAGTAGTATATAAGAAAGGACCGGAAATCACGAGCGAAGATGTCCGTGATGCCGATGCCCTGATACTTCGCACCCGCACCAGATGTAATGCCGCCCTGCTTGACGGATCGAATGTCAAGCTGATCGCTACGGCTACGATCGGAACGGACCATGTTGATTTCGATTACTGCAACAGCCACGGAATCGATGTCCAGAATGCTGCCGGATGCAACGCGGGAGGTGTGATGCAGTATGTGTTCTCTGCCTTGTACGGCGTTGCAGCCAGGAAAGGAATCAAGATCGACGGCGGGACCATCGGCATCGTCGGCGTGGGAAATGTAGGCAAGAAGGTGCAGAAGATGGCGGAGTATCTCGGATTCAATGTGCTCTGCTGTGACCCTCCTCGTGCCGAGGCGGAAGGTCCGGAAGGCTTCTGCCCGTTGGAATATCTTCTCGAGAACTCCCAGGTCGTGACGATGCATGTTCCTTTGGATGAGACGACCCGCAACATGGCGAATGAGGCTTTCTTCGCCCTCATGCCTCCGGGTTCCATATTCATAAATGCCTCGCGTGGCGAGGTTATGGATGAAGCTGCGCTCAAGCAGGCTTTGCCTAAGCTTGGCGCATGCGTCATCGACACATGGAACAATGAACCGAATGTGGATGTCGATCTTGTAGATATGGTAGACATCGCGACCCCGCACATCGCGGGATATTCGTTCCAGGGAAAGCAGATGGGTACGGCTATGGCGGTCAGAGCCGTTGCCCACCATTTCGGAATCGAGGCCCTTTATGACTTCTTTCCGGAGGACGAACCTGACCATGAACCTGTCTTTCTGGACCTTCATGGCAAGAATCATGGACAGATTGCTGCGGTTTTCCAATATAATTATCCTATATTTACGGATGATTTCCGATTCCGTATGGAACCGGACAAGTTTGAGAAGCTGCGTTCGGAGTATCAGTACCGCAGGGAAGTATATGTAGAATAACACTAATAACCAATAATACATATGTTTAGAAAAGAAGATATCGCACAGATCGAACAGAGAGGTTCGTCAGTGCAGACTGTTGAAGAGCAGGTGGAGCGATTCAAGAAAGGCTTCCCTTGGATGAAGATTGTCGGTCCGGCTACTCCTGAAAGAGGAATCCAGGTTCTTGACGAAGCTGCTGTCGAGGCTGCGGCAAAGTATTATGAAGGCGCTGCCATCAACGGCAAATGCAAGTTCGTACCTGCATCCGGCGCTGCATCACGTATGTTCAAGGACCTTTTCAGCGGTCTTGATGCTCTGAAGGCTGGAAAGGAACTCGCTGATGACGCTCCTGCTGCGAAGTTCGTGGACAGGATCGCTGAGTTTGCGTTCTATACTCCTGAGCTTTTCGGCGAGCAGACATGCAGATGCCCTGAATACAGGAAGGATGTTCTGGCAAAGACCCTGACAGATGAGGGCCTCGGATACGGAGCCAAGCCAAAGGGTGTACTCAAGTTCCATAAATATACTGACGGAGAGATCCGTACAGCTTTTGCCGAGCATCTTGTAGAGGCCCAGAACTATATGAGGAACGAAGACGGAACTGCCAATCTGGTCGTTACCATCTCGCCGGAGCATCAGCATCTTTTCGAAGAGGCATATGCCGAAGTCAAGGCTGCATATGAGGAGAAGTATGGTGTGAAATACAACATTACCTTCACATTCCAGGACAAGGCGACCGATACAGTGGCAGTCGATGTAGACAACAAGCCGTTCAGAACAGAGACTGATTCGCTTCTTTTCCGTCCTGCAGGACATGGCGCTCTGATCTACAATCTCAACAGGATCGAAGAGGAGGTCGTTTCAATAAAGAATATCGACAATGTGGCCAACGAGCGTCTCCTTCCTGAGACTGCGACATGGAAGAAGGTTCTTCTCGGCAAGGCTCTCGAACTTCGCGACACCCTTCACGGATATCTCCGCGAACTGGATGCAGTCTGCACTCCTGTTGCCGGTTCAAGAGTTGTAGTTGCCGGTGTACCTGGTTACGATCCTTATTATGAAGACCTTTATGCTTCTCCTGCGGTTCAGGAACTCTGCGACGATATCGAGAAGTTCCTTGATGAGGTGCTTTGCATCAGGATGCCTCAGGCAGATACATGCAAGGCTCGTGTAGAGGCTATCCGTGCTAAGTTGAACCGACCTGTACGCGTTGCCGGAATGGTGAAGAACCAGGGCGAGCCAGGCGGCGGTCCTTTCATCATCGCAGAAAAGGACGGATCGACTTCGCTTCAGGTCCTCGAGAGCGTACAGATCAATATGTCTGATGACCATGCGCGCAATGCCCTCGCTTCAGCGACCCATTTCAATCCGGTTGACATCGTATGCTGCCTCCATGACTATCAGGGAAACAGCTTCGACCTTCTCCAGTATGTTGACGAGGATGCAGGATTCATCAGCTCGAAGAGCTACCAGGGCCGCGAGCTCAAGGCCCTTGAGCTTCCAGGCCTCTGGAACGGCGCGATGAGCAACTGGAATACCCTCTTCGTAGAGGTTCCTCTCGCTACATTCAACCCTGTGAAGGTCGTTCTCGACCTCCTCAGGCCTGCGCATCAGAACTAGGAAACAACCTTACGGGATTTACCGGTTCCTGCCATGGACGAGATGTCGTCTGTGGCAGGAATTGTCTTTGATGTCACTTCGGCAGCGAGAAGGAGCTTCTTCATCTCAGACTTATGCTGCCTAAGGGCTTCGCGCAGCAGTTCTATGCATCTAGGGAAGAATTTCCTGAATTCCCTTACCGTGTCGCAGAGTGTCTCGCAGCTGAACATCAGGTTCTTCATGTCATCAAGAACCACAGGTTTGACGATAAACGCCTTCAGCATGGTTTCGTTTGCAGCTTCGAGAAACAGCGGATATGTCTCCGCGTCGATCGAGAAGAAGAGCCTGACAGAAAGTACACCTTCTTCATATTCGACTATCGCAAGGTTGTCGTCCAGACCGAAGACGATATGGGTCTTTTCGTAGATGGGATAATATCCATCTTCCATCATGCATCTGAAGATACCTGTCATGTTCAGGCTTCTGCCGGATTTCTTCTCTGTGTCGCTTTTCATTTTGTCTGCTTTTAAAGTCAGAAGTCTTTTTGGCAGAAAAAGTGCCGTACCGCTTCCGGATGTGTCTTAATTTTATTAAATTTGAAAGATTTTTAACAACAGCAGATGAAACACGTCGTTTTGCCCGAGGTCAAGGACCGCAGTCTGGTCTTCTATCTTGCCATGGAGGAGTTCGTGGCGAGGGAGATTGAAGACGAGGCTTTTTTTGTATGGAGGGTGAATCCGACAGTAATCATCGGAAGGAATCAGGATGTCGAGGCGGAAGTGAATATGGACTACTGCATGTCCAACGGTGTTGAGGTCGTAAGACGGAAGAGCGGGGGAGGATGCGTTTATTCCGATATGGGGAACATCATGATTTCATATGTTTCGCGTCGAGGAGATGCGTCTGAAGTCTTCGGGAAGTATCTTGATGCTCTTGCGGGATGTCTGCAGGCCCTCGGCCTCGATGCCCGCAAATCAGGCCGTAATGACGTGATGGTCGGGGAAAGGAAGGTCAGCGGCAACGCATTCCATATGCTTCCGGACCGTAGCATTGTCCACGGCACGCTGCTTTATTCGACTGATTTCGATGCGCTTGAGACCGCCATACGCCCTCCTGTGGAAAAGCTTGAGAGGCATGGAGTGTCATCGGTCAGGCAGAGGGTGGCCAACCTGTCTGAATTTCTCGACCGGTCGGTGATCGGATCGGTGGATGCATTGGAAGAGTTCCTGATAAAGCATTTTACCGACGGGGAAATCCGTCTTGATGCGCAGCAGGCTGCTGAAATTGAAGAAATGTCCAAGAAATATATAAAATACACCAGATGATATGGAAGAGAATCTTTTGAAGACCTGTCTATACGACAAGCATGTGGCATTGAATGCACTGATGAGTCCTTTCGGTGGCTTCATAATGCCTATCCAGTATACGAGCATCACCGATGAGCATAACGCGGTGCGTAATCATGCCGGAATGTTCGATGTATCTCATATGGGAGAGTTTTTCGTTAGCGGTCCGGATGCTGAAAAATTCGTGAATCACATTTTCTCAAACAATGTTACAGGCATTCCTGACGGCAAGATCCTCTACGGAATGATGCTTTATCTGAACGGAACCGTTGTGGACGATCTTCTCGTCTACAAGGAATTCGAGCCGGATCATTATCTTCTTGTGGTAAATGCGTCGAATATTGCCAAGGACTATGATTGGATCTGCGCCCAGATGGATGGCTTTGATGTCGAAGTTGTGAATGCTTCCGATTCATGGGGAGAAATCGCTCTCCAGGGCCCTGAGGCCGAGAAATTCGCCGTCGAGACCCTCGGGCTCAAGCCGGCGGCAGACCTCGGATTCTATACATATTATGAAACAGAATGGAAAGGTGCCAGGATGGTAGTAAGCCGTACCGGCTATACCGGCGAGGACGGATTCGAGATATATTGCAGTCATGAGGCCATAAACGAGATATGGGACATCCTTCTGGCCGCGGGCGTAGCCCCATGCGGCCTCGGATGCCGCGACACCCTCCGTTTCGAGGCGGGTCTTCCGCTTTATGGACATGAGCTCAGCGATGAGATCACTCCGCTCGAGGCAGGTCTGGGAATGTTCGCGAAGATCAAGGAGAAGGACTTCATCGGCCGTGATGCGCTTGCGGCGCAGAAGGAGGCCGGCCTTTCCCGCAAGATCGTCGGCATCGAACTCCAGGACAAGGCTATTCCTCGTGCAGGCTATCCTGTTGAAGTCAATGGCGAGCAGGTGGGAACCGTCACTACGGGATACCGTTCGATCTCTACAGACCGCAGCGTCTGTGTCGCAATGGTCGACAAGGCATATACTGAACTTGGCACCCAGGTGGAGATACGTATCCGCAAGAAGGTCTTCCCTGGCATCGTGACGAAGAAACGTTTTTATGAAACAAACTATAAAAAATAATTGATGATATGGCAAAGACAGTAGAAGGACTCTATTACAGCGAGTCACATGAATGGGTAAAGGTTGATGGCAATGTAGCTATCGTAGGTATTACAGACTTCGCGCAGCATGCGATGGGCGACCTTTCGTATGTCGATATGCCTGAAGTGGACGATGAGCTTGAGGCTGGAGAAGAATTCGGTGCAGTCGAGAGCGTGAAGGCCGCAAGTGACCTTTTCTGCCCTGTTTCAGGAACTGTTGTTGAAATCAACGAGGAGCTTGAAGACGCTCCGGAACTTCTCAACCAGGACGCTTTTGCAAACTGGATCATGAAGGTGGAGATGAGCGATCCTTCAGAACTTGAGAATCTTATGGATGCAGCAGCCTACGAGGCTATGTGCGCTAATGAATAAGGCTTATGGCATTCGCATATTTTCCACATACGGAAGATGACATACGCCAGATGCTGGACAGAATCGGAGTAGGGTCCCTCGAGGAACTCTACTCCGATGTCCCTGGAGACGTCATATTCCGCGATGAGTTCGACCTTCCGGACGCAATGTCCGAGCTGGAGGTCCGCCAGTATTTCGAAGGGCTGGCAGAATACAATACCAGCCTTTTCTGCCTTTGCGGCCTTGGAGCATATGACCATTATTCTCCAGCCGTGATTCCTCACATCATATCGCGTTCTGAATTCCTTACGGCCTATACTCCGTATCAGCCGGAAGTATCGCAGGGAACCCTCCGCTACATCTTCGAGTACCAGTCCATGATCACTGAACTTACCGGCATGGACTGCACCAATGCTTCGATGTATGACGGTGCTACGGCTGCGGCAGAGGCCGTCATGATGGCGATGGCATCGACAAAGAAGAAGACCCGCGTCCTTGTTTCGGAAGGTCTGCTTCCGCAGGTGGTGAAAGTCGTGAAGACTTATGCAAAGTTCAACGGCATCCAGCTCGGATTCATTCCGTGCCGGGACGGACAGACTTCATATGGTGCCCTTGCGGCCGAGCTTGCTGCCGGTGATGTGGCAGGCGTGCTCGTTCCTGGGATAAACAGATACGGTATCATCGAAGACCTTACAGGGTTTGCAGATGCCGTACATGCACAGAAAGGTCTGCTCATGGTATATTCTGATCCATCTTCCCTCGCTGTCATCAAGACTCCGGGCGAATGGGGCGCAGACATATGCTGCGGTGATTCGCAGTCTCTTGGCGTGCCTCTCTGCTACGGCGGACCGTATGTCGGTTTCCTTGCATGCAGGAAGGAGCATGTCCGCAAGCTTCCGGGCAGAATCGTGGGAGCGACGAAGGATGTGGACGGTAAGCGTGCATATGTCCTGACACTTCAGGCTCGCGAGCAGCATATCCGCCGTGAGAAGGCTACAAGCAACATATGCTCAAACCAGTCTCTCATGGCCCTCTATGTGACTGTCTACATGTCTCTTATGGGACCGGAAGGACTTCGAAAGGTCAATGAACTCAGCTATGGCGGAGCGCATTATCTCCATGAGCGGCTTCTTGAGACCGGTCTGTTCGAGAAGGCGTTCGACAAGCCGTTCCTGAAGGAATTCACCCTGAAGGCAAAGGTCCCTGCACAGAAGATCCAGGATGCCCTGATGCTTATAGGAGTCTTCGGCGCTGTCGAGATAGAAGATGGGCTTGTGAATTTCTGTGTCACCGAAAAGGTGTCTAAGGAAAACATAGATGCAGTTGTGGATTATCTTAAAGAACTGGAAGCATGAAGTACTATGATAAGCTGATCTTTGATCTTTCCAAGGCAGGAAGACAAGGATACTCGTTGCCGGCATGCAGATGGGAGAATTCTGTTTCAGAACTTCCTGCAGGCCTTCTCCGTTCTGATGCTCCGGATCTCCCTCAGGTGAGCGAGCTGGATGTCGTCCGTCATTACACGAACCTGTCGCAGATGAATTTCGGAGTCGACAGCGGATTCTATCCTCTCGGCAGCTGTACGATGAAGTATAATCCTAAGATCAATGAAGAGATTGCAGCGATGCCGGCTTTTGCCGGCCTGCATCCGCTGCAGCCGTCGCAGACCGTGCAGGGCGTGCTGAGGCTTTACAAGGACCTCTCACATGCTCTCTCGGAGATAACCGGAATGGCCGAGTTCACTCTCAATCCTTTTGCAGGAGCACATGGAGAGCTTACCGGACTGATGGTGATCCGTCAGTACCATATGTCCCGTGGCGACCTTAAACGTACACGCATAATCGTTCCTGACAGTGCGCATGGCACCAATCCTGCTTCCGCTGCTGTCTGCGGACTTGAGATAGTGCAGGTGAAGTCGAAGGCAAACGGACTTGTCGATGTTGAGGACCTCAAGCCTCTTCTTGACGATACCGTTGCCGGCATCATGATGACCAATCCTAACACTCTCGGTCTTTTCGAGAAGGATATCAGGGAGATTGCGTCGCTTGTACATGAATGCGGCGGTCTGCTGTATTACGATGGTGCCAACATGAACCCTCTGATGGGAGTCGTACGTCCTGGAGACATGGGCTTTGACGTCCTCCATCTCAACCTCCACAAGACATTCTCCACCCCTCACGGCGGTGGTGGTCCTGGAGCAGGGCCGGTAGGTGTGGCTGCCCATCTGGCGCAGCATCTGCCATCTCCTAGAGTCCTTGAAGCAGAAGACGGCACATTGTATGTTGCTGAAGATGACGGAGATCCATGCGGCCGGATTTCAGGATTCATGGGTAACTTCGGCGTCCTTTTGAGAGCATATACATATATCCTCATGCTTGGAAAGCAGAATGTGAAGATGGTCGGTCCTCTGTCGGTTCTCGGTGCGAACTATGTCAAGGAGTCTCTCAAGGACTGCTACGAACTGCCGATTCCTTCTATATGCAAGCATGAGTTCGTCTTTGACGGTCTTAAGGATAAGTCGACAGGCGTCGCTACCCTGGATGTTGCGAAGAGGCTGCTCGATTACGGATTCCATGCCCCTACGATCTACTTCCCGCTTCTGTTCCATCAGGCGATCATGATCGAGCCTACGGAAACGGAGTCGAAGGAGACATTGGACGGCTTCATTGAGATCATGAGGCATATCGCTGCCGAAGCCATATCGGATCCTGAATCGCTGAAGACAGCCCCTCATACGACCCCTGTGCGTCGTCTTGACGAGACCACGGCTGCCCGCCAGCCGGTCCTCCGCTATAAGGATATGAATTAATATGTTGATGTGTCCTTCGAATGCATTCCAGTGTGTCTGTGTGTCATTCTGAGCGAAGCGAAGAATCTTTATGTACAATACTTATTACGTATATATGATGTCAAGTAACTCCAATAAAGCCCTATATATTGGAGTTACTAATGACTTGATACGTAGGGTTCGTGAACATAAAGATGGAACATATGGAGGTTTTACGTTAAAGTATAGTTGCAGTAAACTTGTTTATTATGAATCATATTCAGATATAAGTCAAGCTATAGATCGTGAAAAACAATTGAAAGGATGGAAAAGATGTCGTAAGGATGAGATGATAGATAATGTTAATCCTGAAAGAAGAGATTTATATGATGATCTCATATAAAGATTCTTCACTTCACTACGTTCCGTTCAGAATGACAATTAATATTTAATGACATGAAGATAATAATCATAGGAGCCGGGCCAGGTGGGTATGAGACTGCCCTGCTGGCTGCAAAGAGGGGAGTTGAGGTTGTCCTGATTGAAGCCGGACATGTCGGAGGCACCTGTCTTAATGAAGGATGTATTCCGACAAAATCTTTCTGTAAGAACGCCGAAGTTCTTGACGGGCTCCGCAATGCAGAATCATTCGGCATAACCGGACTTGACTTCAGGTTTGACTTCAGTTCGGTGACAGCCAGAAAGAATGCGGTCGTAGAGCAGCTGCGAGGCGGTGTGGAAGGTCTGCTCGGTCACAAGAACATCACCCTGGTCCGTGGAAAGGCTTCCTTCAAGGACCAGCATACCGTTGTGTGTGACGGAGTGGAACATACAGCTGAGCATATCATCATTGCTACGGGTTCCGTATCGGCTTCTCTGCCTATACCGGGAGCTGATCTCCCTGGAATCCTTACGTCCAAGGAAATCCTTGATGTTGAAGAGGTTCCGCAGAGACTTTGCGTAATCGGCGGCGGAGTCATCGGACTTGAATTCGCATCGGTGTTCCGCAGTTTCGGAAGCGAGGTGACGGTACTGGAATACTGCAAGGACATACTCCCGCGTTTCGACACAGATCTTGCGAAGAGGCTGAAGCAGAGCCTCGGAAAGCGCGGAATCGAAATCAACACGCAGGCCAAGGTAACTGGTATCTCCAATGAAGGACCAGAATATAAGGTTACATATCTGCGCAAAGGCAAGGAAGAATGTGTCGTTGCCGACAAGGTCCTGATGGCAGTCGGAAGAAAGGCAAATGTCGATTCGCTTAACCTTGCGGATGTCGGAATCGAATTCACTCCTAGAGGAATTGCAGTCGATGAAAAGACCATGCAGACCAATGTTCCGCATATCTACGCCGTAGGCGATATAAACGGAAAGATGATGCTTGCCCACGCCGCCACATTCCAGGGAATCGTCGCCCTTGACCATATCATGGGAGTGGAGAACAATATTGACCTGTCGGTCATGCCTGCGGCGGTATTCACTTCTCCAGAAGCAGCGAGCGTCGGAATGACCGAAGACGAATGCAAGGAGAAGGGAATCCCTGTAAAGTGCCTGAAGTCATTCTTCAGAGCTAACGGAAAGGCTGTGACGATGGGGGAGACGGACGGATTCTGCAAGATTGTAGTTTCGGATACGCCGGAGAAGACCCTTCTCGGATGCCATCTGTACGGCCCGCACGCTTCCGATATAGTTCAGGAAGCATGTGCCTTGATAAGCTGCAAGGCGACCCTCGGACAGTTCAAGGACATAATCCACACCCATCCGACTCTGTCTGAAGTGCTTCAGTCAGCGGTTCATTCATAATGAATATACACATGACTCGAAAATTATTGTTGCTTGCATTGCTGGCTCTTTCAGCATGCAGCCCAAAGGTTGCAGAACCTGAATTCTGGCTTGGTGCCGACATCGGATGGTGTACTGAGTATGAAGCCAAGGGATATAAGTTTTATAATAAGGATGGTCAGGAGAGGGAGTGTACTGCACTGATGAAGGAGCTTGGTCTCAATGCCGTCCGTCATCGCGTGTGGGTCGACCCGTCGAAGCACGGAAACTGGTGCGGCAAGGAGGATCTTCTTGTGAAATGTCAGAGAGCCAAGGCTCTTGATATGGAAATCCTTCTGGACTTCCATTACAGCGACTGGTGGGCAGATCCTGCAAAGCAGAACATTCCTGCATCATGGAGCGGGCATAGCTACGAGCAGATGAAGCAGGACCTTTGGAATCATACTGTGGATGTGCTCCAGATGCTTAAGGATAACGGAATACAGCCGAAGTGGATACAGGTCGGCAACGAGACCCGCAACGGTTTCCTTTGGAGCGTAAAGTCCAATGAGTACGGATGGCCTGAACTGGATGAGAACGGCAATACTACCATCATTGAATCAATGGGGCATGTGGTGAACAATCCTGAGCAGTATGCGGGATTCTTCGCTACCGGCTACGATGCTTGCAAGAGCGTCTTTCCGAATTCCATCGTCATGGTCCATCTTGACAACGGATTCGACAAGGACCTTTATGACTTCAATCTTGGAGTCCTGAAGGATAACGGAGCAAAATGGGACATGATAGGAATGTCCCTGTATCCTTACTGGGCTTTGGACGGCGGATTCCGTACAGACGAAGACCAGACCATCACCGACTGCATCGAGAACATCAGATATGTCAGCGACAAGTTCGGATGCGATGTGATGATAGTGGAGACAGGTTTCCTGGTTGACGAGAAGGATCCTGCACGTCTGGAAAAGGGACGCCAGCAGCTTGCACGTGTGATCCGTGAGTCAATCAATGAAACTGACGGCCGCTGCAAGGGCGTCTTCTACTGGGAACCGGAATGCAAGCCTTCGCAGTATAAGCTTGGCGCATTCACCGAAGACGGCCGTCCTACGGTCATCATGGATGCCTTCAAGGATTGGTCGGAATAGTCCTATTCTTCTGTTGAATTCCTGTATCTTCCCGGACTCATTCCGGCGTGCTTCTTGAAGAATTTGCCGAAGAAGGACTGGTTAGGGAAATTAAGTTCATATGCTACCTGCTGGACAGTCATATCGGAGTGTTTCAGCAGGTATTTCGCATCCTTTATGGTGAACTTGTTTATCCATTCGGATACCGTATATCCGCTGATTCTGCGTATGGTAGTGGTCAGATACCTAGGTGTCAGGTTCATCTTGTCTGCATACCATCCTACCTCTCTGTGCTGCAGATAATTGCCGCTCAGCAGGGTCAGGAAGCGGTTGAAATGTTCCTTTTCCCTCTTCATGGAACGCAGTTCATACTCTATGTCAGGCATGTGGGAATAAAGGATGTCGGCTAGCAGATATGCGAACGTGCTTAAGGCGGACTTTATGATGCTTGACTTGAAAGGAGTCTCCGTCTTTTCCTTTATGTATTCTGAAATCATCTCCATGGCGCGGCATATCTTCGTACATTCCTCTTCCTTGATGCTTATCAGAGGCGAACTGTATGCCTTGTCCAGCAGCTGGGGGATATGCTTCGGGTCAATGGTATAATCAGACAGTTCCTGATCTTCGGATGCCATGATAAAGCCGTCGAAGTTTTCTGTGACCGACAGGCTTAAGGTGTTCTGCGGCTGCGAGATGAACACCGTGTTCTCCGTGAGTATGAATTTCCGGAAGTTGCATGTCACTTCCATCTTTCCCTTCTTGCATATGATTATTGCAAGAGCGTTCATCTTTCCCGGCTTGTTCACCTGGCTGTTCACATTTGTTCCAAGATGTCTGTATATCCAGAACTTTCCGTATGAAACGCTTTCAGGAAGGAGTCTCTGTAGTTCCTTGATTAGTTTGCTGCTGTCCATTAGAGTGTTGATATGGATGTTACAATTGTTGCTTAATGTGTGTGGTCGTACTGCAAATATTATGTCATTTATGTTCCGGAAGTTTGATAATGGACATATTTGTGTACGAATGGAACAAATTATAGTTGTAAGTAATTTTTAAGATATGTTTGCCTGGTTCTTATTATCTTTGCATCATGAATGTCAATAAATCAATTTCCGGAGTCCTGCTGGGCATCATGCTTGCCGCAGCAGACTATCATGTAGATTGGAAAGCGGCCCTGCTTCTCGTGGCTGCAACGGTTTTTCTCCATTTTTATGCTGTAACTTCCAAGACGGTGACCGGTCAGGGCAAGATACGGCCAGGTGTGTTTCTGGCATTGACTGTCCTTTCAGGACTGGCAATGCTCCATTTCAGCTTCGGTACCCTCTTCATGATGGAACCTCTGATACTGATTGTCCTTGGCTATATGATAATACGTGCTGTAAGACATACTTCATTTGTAAGTCGCGGAAAAGGAATTCTCTATGTCTTCATTCTCTTTGGACTTCTCGCCGTCTATGGCTCATATTATGTCTGCTCACATTCTTTCGGAAGCTGGCCGCTGCTCTTCCCGGCCTTGTCAATCGGCCTGTTGAGCGTTGCCGAAAGGACAGATGACTCGCAGAAGACATTACGGATTGTGATGAACGTTGCCGGATTTGCTGCAATGATTGCATATTCCTGCCTGAGGATGTTCGATCCTTGGCATTTCCTCTTCGTGCTTTCGTTGCCGCTGTTCTTCATCAGAAAGACCACAGGATGGGCCGTTTCTGCCTTCGCCCTGCTTTCCGGACTGGGATTTCTGGTATATCTTGTGTAATTAATTGCTAAATTTGCTTCCGTTAATAAAGATTCAATTATGAAACAGATAAGCGAAAGAGTATTCTATGTAGGTGTTAACGACGATGACAAGGTGCTGTTTGAAGGCCTTTGGCCTCTACCTGTCGGAGTGAGTTATAATTCATATATCGTTGCAGATGAGAAGGTTGCTCTTATCGATACCGTAGAGTGCGGCTTCGAAGAAGAGTTCATTGCCAATATAGAGGAAGCCATAGGGGACAGGCAGATAGACTACCTGGTTGTCAATCATATGGAGCCGGACCATTCATCCCTTGTAAGCCTGATGCTTGAAAGATATCCGTCTCTCATGATCGTGGCGAATGCAAAGACCCTTCCTATGCTGGCAGGATATTATGGGGTTGCAGCCGACAGGGTAAAGGTCATGGCGGAAGGAGAATCTCTCAGCCTCGGCACATGCTCGCTAAGTTTCCATATGATTCCGATGGTGCATTGGCCGGAGACAATGGTGACATGGCTTGCGGAGGAAGGCACCCTCTTCAGCGGAGATGCATTCGGTACATTCGGATCCATCGACGATGCAGTCGTCGATGAAGATGATACTTTCGAGCAGTATCGTGACGAGATGATGCGCTATTATTCGAACATCGTGGGCAAATACGGCGGACCTGTACAGGCTGCCTTGAAGAAGCTTTCCGGACTGGAAATCAAGAGGATATGCAGCACTCACGGACCTGTGTGGGAAAGAAATATCGGCGAGGTTGTCGCATTGTATGACAAGATGAGCCGCTATGAGACCGAAAGGGGAGTCTGCCTTGTGTACGGTTCAATGTATGGAAATACAGCCGCGGCTGCAGACGCTCTTGCAATGGAGCTTGAGGCGCTCGGAGTACCTTATGCGATCCACGACCTTGCCGGCAACAATGCAGGCGAACTGGGCATATCAGGTGCATTGAGGGATGTCTTCAAGTATGATACGATCGTGGTAGGTTCGCCTACATATAATAATGGCATCTATCCTCCTGCCGAGACCTTCATGAAGGCTTTGCAGGCCCGTATGATCAAGGGAAGGCGCTTCTATGCCTTCGGTTCATACACATGGGCAGGGGCGAGCGTGCGTCTTCTCAATGAGATGGCTGCGTCGATGAATTTCGAGATTCTGGGAGACGGCCTGTCTTTCGCGCAGGCCTATACCCGTGAAAAGGTCGACATGGCATCAGTTGCCCAGCTGCTGAAATAGTATCGTTACATATAAAAACTGTGGATCTTGATTCCGGTGACCCCCTCCCTCTTCGAGGGCATCCCCCTAGCCGGGGGTGGCATGTCACCTGCATCAAGACCCACAGTTTTTATTCTGCAGTCCGGCGGCTATTCCACGAATCTGACTTTGCCCGGATCGCGAGGCTTGGCGTCAGGGGTTTCTGCAGGATATCCCATTCCGATGCAGATGATAGGGGTGTATCCTTCGCTGAAGCCGAGGCGTGCGATGGCTTCAGGAGAGTTGTTCAGGAATCTGATAGGACTTCCAAGGCAGACCGAACCTACTCCGAGTGACCATCCGGAAAGCATGATGTTCTCTGAAAGAAGTCCGCAATCGATAGGGGAACAGTCGTAAGACGGGTCATTCGCGATGAATATCATGGTAGGAGCTCCTCTGAAGCATCCTTTTACAGCACCGGGATCAACAGAAGGATTCGCTGCTGCCATCATGCCGATGATTTCCTTCATCACTTCCGCGTCATCCACGACACGAACTTCCCACGACTGCTTGTTCATGCCGTTAGGGGCATTGATTCCGCATTCGAGGATAGTCTGCATTGTTTCGCGTTCTACAGGAACTCCTGTATACTGGCGGATGCTGCGTCGTGTCATCATGTTCTCGATGACAGCATTCTCATATTCTGATGATGTCTGCTCCGAATTACGGGCCTGATTGCAGGAAACTGCCGCCATCAGGCAGACTCCCGCGATGATAAGATTGAAGGTCTTCATAATGTCTTTATCTGATGATTTATAGATGTAAAGATAAGTAAAAACTGCTGATTTTGACTATCTTTACCCTGTTAATTCAATAAATGCATATGAATAAAGGATTACTGACACTGATAGTGTTCTCTTTCGCGTTTCTACTTCCTCATATGAGTGGCTTGAGCCGCCCGAAGGATATGTATGACGGATTTGGTCTGAAGCCCAGGATCGTAGTGCTCACGGATATCGCTCCTGGCGATATCGAGCCTGACGACATGGAGTCGATGATCAGGCTCATGGCACATGCCGACCTGTTTGAAATAGAAGGGCTTATCACCTCCGGAGGCTGGAACAGCAGCGGACGTCCTTATCCAACCGGATGGAAGGACAGTCTTGCCGTCACCATAAATGCATATGAAAAGGATCTGCCGAACCTTATGAAGAGGAATTCGCAGAAATCCTTCATGAAGCTGGAGCGTGAGCTCGGGAAGCAGAAGATAGGTTATTGGCCTAGCGCCGAGTACATGAGAAGCCGTGCAATGCTCGGAAGCCTTGAACTGGGACGTGCCAAGATAGGGGAGGCCAACCGTTCTGCCGGAAGCGACCATATCATTCGTCTTGCAGACGAAGACGATGACAGGCCGATATGGATCCTTGCCTGGGGCGGTGCGAACACCTTTGCCCAGGCCATCTGGCAGGTGCAGCAGGAGCGCTCTGAAGAGAAGGTGAAGGAGTTTCTCCGCAAGTTCCGTGTATATACGATCACAGACCAGGATGTTCCATACGGTCAAAGACATAGCGACTATCCTTTCAGCTCTCATTACGAAATGCGTCGCGACCTTTCCGAAGACCTTATGTTCTTCTGGGATGAAAGTGCCTGGCTGTCACAGAATTCCATAGGATCGTCAAGCTGGGGCGAGTATGCGGAGCATATCCAGAATCACGGACATCTTGGTGCGATATATCCGAAGAACAAATGGGGCGTGGAAGGCGACACACCGTCATATCTGCACGTACTCCCTAACGGTCTGCATGATCCGTCTGTTCCTGAGATGACAGGCTGGGGCGGATATTTCAGGTGGGGCTTGGGAATGGACGGAGCCACATATTCATTTACCAACCATTCCGGTGAAGTAAAGCGCGTATCCCAGAAGTACGAACGCTATTTCTATCCGGCGGTTTTCAATAATTTTGCAGCCAGAATGGATTGGGCAGCGTATGGTGAAGGAAACAGGAATCCGATAGTCAAGGTAAACCGTTCCAAAGGACTGGAAATCATCAGGATCGATGCCGCTCCAGGCGAGCCGGTTGTGCTTGACGCTTCATCTTCGTCAGATCCGGACAGCGATGAAATCGCTTTCAGATGGTGGGTCATGCCGGAGTCCGGCACATGGAAAGGTGATGTGGAAATCGATGGTGGATCATCGTCTGCCGCCAAGGTAACGGTTCCGTCCGATGCTTCTGGGAGTACGGTCCATATCATATGCGAGGTTGTGGATGACGGTATACCTGCGCTGACTTCATACCGTCGTATCATAATTAATGTA
The DNA here is from genome assembly GCA_017461285.1 of Bacteroidales bacterium. The sequence goes on from JAFTYS010000058.1 coordinate 21,690, forward strand.
TTATAGTGGCAATATGGATAATCCGACTCTTTCTGCCATAGCCGATCCGATGGGAGCTGCGATATATGATTATCATAAGAACGGATGTGCCGCGACTCTGGTCGTGCGTTCATCGATGTTTGAGGATGATGAGATTCCTGTCGCGGACCTTTTCAGGGACTTCTCCCAGATGCCTCCGCTCGAGCGTGCCGCCCTGCAGATGGCCGGCGGACGCATACTCGACGTAGGAGCAGGTTCCGGATGCCATTCCATTGCCTTGAAGAATATGGGAAAGGAATGCGAGGCGATTGACATTTCTCCGCTTTCTGTGGCCGTCATGAAGGATAGGGGAGTAGATGCCCGTCAGGTCAATTTCTATGATCCGGCCTTCAGCGAAAGGTACGATACGGTCCTGATGCTGATGAACGGAACCGGCATAATCGGTAATCTTGACAATATCGGGGAGTTCTTTGCCCGTCTTAAGGACCTGCTGAAGCCAGACGGATGTGTCCTGATCGATTCGAGTGACCTCAGGTATCTGTTCGAAGAAGAGGACGGTAGCCTGATGATCGACCTGTCCGACGATTATTACGGCCAGCTTGACTACCAGATGCAATACAAGGATGTTGTCGGAGAGCCTTTTGACTGGCTTTATCTCGATTTCAACACCCTTGCCTATTATGCTGAGGAAAACGGCTTCAAGGCGGAGCTTGCCGCCGAAGGAGAGCATTATGACTATCTTGCCAGACTTACTCTGGCTTGATCCTTTCCCTGCATGAATGATATGAACTGATGTACCTTGCGGCCTTCTCTTCGTAGATGTCCGCGATGGTTATCATCATAGCAGTGTCATAGCAGTCTCCGAAATCCGGATCGAAGGTCGTTCCGAATGTCTTCATTGTTTCTGACAGACCGATGTATGAGTGGATCAGAGGAGGTATCGTGTCTCCGAACGACTTGACATAATTGTTCAGTATCTGATAGTTCTCCTTGTAGTTTGCTCCTGTAAAGAGTTCCTGGAACATTTCGACCTGTTCAGGAGTGCAGGTCTCAGGGTTCTTTGATGTGATCAGCCCCTTTCGGTCTCCGAAGCACATGTCCAGATAATATACCATGGCCTTTCGGCTGAGTTCAGGGCTTGAACTGTAGATGGTCACCTTTCCTGCCAGATATTTCACTGTAGGATCGGAAGCGACGAGGCCTCCTATTCCGTCCCAAAGGTTGTCCAGCGCGAACAATGCTTTGCGTCCTGCCTGTGCAGACTGGTATTTCGGCTGTACGAATGCCCTTGCCATTTCGATGCAGTATGGGAAATACTCGTCGATGAATTCCTGTGAGAAGTCGAAAAGATGCTCGGTGTTTACGAATGGCTGGCCGTTTTCATGGAACGATGCCATCTTCCACCTTGTGAATCTGTATCCTCCGATGATCTCGTCGGCTTCTGGATTCCATACAACCAGCTGGAAGCATGCCTTGTCGTCAAGGTCGAAATGGTCCAGGTCGCAATCCTTTCCGCTTCCGCCGCCGACTGCCCGGAACGACACTTCGCGAAGGCGTCCGATTTCCCTGAGCACGTTGGGTGCATTCTCATTGTTGACTACATATATCTCGTTGTTTCCTCTGTTGGTAGTGCGGAGGAATGTGTCGTCGTTGAGCTCCTTCTTCAGGAGCGTTACATCTACCGGGTCTATGATTGGTGGTAACATATTCAGTATTATTACATATTAGGCGGGCATCCGTTTCCTTCCGACAGCTTCTTGACCTGATCCTGTATCTCAGCTGCCCACTGGATGTCAGTCTTTGATTTGTCGAATGTCGTGTAAGGGACAGGTTTTCCTATCGTGATGATGAATTCCTCGCCTCTCTTCTTGAACAGCTCGTCCACGAGGAAGAGCATTCCGATATTGAACTTCAGCTTGAGGAACATGCTGAGCTTTGTGAAGAAGAAGAACTTCTTCGAGTTGAATCCCGAAATATGCATAGGAACGACGTCTCGCTCATACCTCTTTGCCTGGGTCACGAACATCTTCTTCCAAGGCATTTCCGTAACCTTTCCCTTGATCTTTCTGGCACAGAGACCCGCTGGAAACACGAGCACCTGCCTGTCAGACTTGAACATTTCCGCGATCTGGTCGCCTAGTTCGCGGCTCTGGCGCGAGCTGTATACCTTTACGGGAACGAAGAACTCCCTGAGCGGCTTGAGGTTCGCCAGAATATGGTTCACCGGTACCATGAAGCCGTCACCGTAGAGCCTGCGGAATACCGAGCCGATTATGAGAGCCTCCGGTCCTCCGAGAGGGTGGTTGCACACGAAAAGGTATCTTTTGCTGAGGTCAAGATTCTCCTCGCCGCGTATCCTGAAGGTTATGTTGAGATAGTTCAGGGCTTCGTCAAAGAATCCGGCACCTTTATAGTGTTCCGCTTTCATGACGCAATCGTTTATCTCATCCTGGTGGATGCGCCTTTTCAGGAAGTTAATCGCGAATCGGGGAAGTTTCTTTACCAGCTTCGGGCCGAGCACTTTGTTTATGTCGAGCAGATAATCGGTTCTATTGTCTGACATATGTCTTTCTTATATTAAGGTAAAACAATACTCCTATTGCAATCCATGCCAGCAGCACGACCCTGCTCTGGAATGAGAGGTAGCCTGGCATTCCCGGGATTATCAGGAGGGAAAGGAAGAACAGGGAGAACAGGCATCCGATGATTCCGGTCCACATCTGCTTCCTGTCATTGTTACGCTTTGCTAGAATTGCTGCCGATGCAGTAGTGTATGTGAATACTATCGCTGCGCCTACACTTGTCATGTCCACTATCCAGATGAGGATCTCTCTTCCGAACCATGGGGCAAACAGGCTGGCGGCCATAGTGAAAAGAATTGCGTTCTTCGGCGTTCCGTATTTAGGAGACAGATGTCCGAACCATTTAGGAAGGCTTCCTTCGTTTGCCATAGCGTACATCAGGCGTGAGGTCGAGATGTAGAATGCGTTCATTCCTGAAACCACTGCGCAGAACATGGCTATGCCAAGTACGGTCAGTCCTGCCATCCCTATGGTATTGCGGACTACGTGGCCTGTAGGCCAATTGTTTCTGTCTGCCAGAAGATCCTGCCATGGTTTGAGACCGACTGCGGTTACTGAACAAACAGCTATATACAGTATTGCTGCGACCAGGATTGCAGAAATCATTATGCTTGTGGATTTCTTGTGGCTGAAGTTGTATTCTTCGGCGCTTTGAGGGATGCAGTCGAAGCCTATGAACGCCCAAGGCGCCATGGCTACGATGCTGAATACACCCTTCCACCATCTTCTTCCGTCAGGGAAACCCGGGGTAAGGTTCGACCAGTCTGCGGAACCCATTATTATGAACGTGATGATGCAGATGCATCCTACCAGAGTAAGTGCGATCGCTGTCTGGAGCCATGCAGCTTCCTTTATTCCTCTGATGTTTATTATTCCCATGATTATGATGAATGCGGAAGCGAGTACTACCTCACCTGCGTATACATCCCATCCTGCGATCTGGTACAGGAGTCCCTGCTGGACTATGCCCGGAAACAGATAGCGGCTGATCAGGGCCAATGCTGTAGCGTTCAGCGGGATAAGGCTCCAGTAGGCCAGGATCATGCCCCATCCGCAGACGAAGGCGTTCCTTTTGCCGATCGTTTCTTTTGTATAGATGAATTCTCCTCCGCTGACCGGAAACTTGCGTATGAGATATCCGTAGCTCAATGCAATCACTATGATCAGGAAAGCTCCGATCATCATTCCTATAGCTGTACCTAGCGGACCTGCTTTCGGGAGGAAGGCGCTGCCCGGCAGTACGAAGCATCCCCACCCGATGATTGCGCCGAGGGCAAGTCCCCACACGTCTATCGGACGCATGGCTTTCTTGAATTTTCCTTCAGTCTGTGACATAAGGTTTTGTCGGTTTAGTACGTTTTTATGCCCCGAAGGTACGAATTACTTTCCGAAAATTGGTATATTTTGCTGATTAAATTGATTAATTTAGAATAATTCAAAATAAATTTGGATATTCGGAAAATTAAATTTATTTTTGCATCAACAAAGAATCCAAACGACTAAAACTATATCAGCTATGTTAAGTACAAGATTACATAATGCGGTCAACGCACAGGTAAATGCAGAATTGTGGTCTGCATATCTCTATCTTGCAATGTCTCTCGATGCAGAGGCAAAGGGTTATAAGGGAGTTGCAAACTGGTTCTATGTACAGTTCCAGGAAGAGCAGGCTCATGCCCGCATCTTCATGAACTATCTCAATTCACGTGATGCGAAGGTAGAGCTTCTTCCTATAGAAGGCGTTCCTTCTTCATGGGAAACCGTTCTTGACATGTTCAAGCAGACTTTGGAGCATGAGAAGAAGGTGACCTCCCTCATCAACAACCTTGCGGCAATCGCAAACGAAGACCGTGATTTCGCTTCGATCAACCGTCTGAACTGGTTCATCGACGAGCAGGTAGAAGAGGAAGAGTCTGCACGGGACATGATTTTTACAGTCGAGGCTGTCGAAGGTGACAAGTACGGCATGTATATGCTTGACAAGGAACTTGCGGCAAGGGTCTATAACGTGCCTTCTCCGCTTGCAACAGCAGAATAACAGTTACAATTCCATTAAATATGAGGCGCATCTGGAGAGGATGTGCCTTTTTTTCATTTAAAATGATAACCTATTGAAAAATTGACTACATTTGCGCCCGTTTTGAAAAAACTAAGTCTAACCCTATTATAATTTATCATCATGCCACAGACGCAGTCAGTAAATTATAGTTTTTTAAGCAAACTTAAAGAGCACGTTTCATCCAGTGCCGTGCTTATTTTCTTTACGATCGCAGCTCTTGCCTGCGCGAACATTCCTGTTGTAAAGGACTGGTATTTCAGCCTTTGGCAGAATCCTGTAAGTTTCTCTATCGGAAACTTCAACTTCTTCAGCCATAACGGACATGCAATGTCCCTCGGTGCCGTGATCAACGACTTCCTCATGGCGATATTCTTCCTTTCTGTAGGACTTGAGATCAAGAGAGAAATCCGTGTAGGAGAGCTTTCTACACGCGAAAAGGCTCTGCTTCCTATCATCGGTGCATGCGGCGGAATGATCGTACCGGTCCTGGTGTTCTACATCTTTTGCCCCGGAGATCCTGCAATGCAGAGAGGTCTTGCCATCCCTATGGCGACAGACATCGCATTCTCCCTCGGAGTGCTGACCAGCTTCAAGACCAGAGTCCCTCTCGGACTCAAGGTCTTCCTTGCGGCTCTTGCAGTTGCCGATGACCTTGGAGGAATCATTGTGATCGCACTGTTCTATACTTCGCACATCGACACGATGTTCATTATCCTTTCACTTGCGTGCGTTCTTGCAATGGTTCTCGGAAACATCCTGAAGTGCCGTTCAAAGGCGTTCTATGTGATCATCGGACTTGTGCTCTGGTACATGATGCTCAATTCTGGTATCCATGCTACCATCGCCGGTGTGATTACAGCATTCTGCATCCCAGCGACCCTCAGAAAGGGAACAGGCCACTATCTTGAGCGTATCCGCGAGAACGTGAACAAGTTCCCTGTGATCGACATTGACGACCAGCATAATACGATCGTTCTTTCGAACGAGGAGATCCATACCCTCAAGAGCATCGAGTCGGCTGCCGACAAGATGATCAGCCCTCTTCAGGATCTTGAGGACAACCTCCATTTCCTCATCAACTTCATCGTCATTCCTCTCTTCGCTTTTGCAAATGCAGGTGTGTGCCTTGCAGGAATGAGTGTAGGAAGCCTCTTCAGCGGTGTAGGACTCTCTGTAATGCTCGGACTCGTTCTCGGAAAGTTCATCGGAGTGTTCTCATTCTCATGGATCGCAGTACGTCTTGGAGTTGTTACCCTGCCTAAGAATACTACATGGAAGGCATTCGCCAGCGTCTGCGTGATCTGCGGTATCGGATTCACAGTGTCCATGTTCATCGCTGACCTTTCATATGCAGGTCTTGGTGCTGCAGGTGCCGCTCTTCTCGATCAGGCGAAGCTTGGCGTCCTCGTAGGTTCGGTAATATCTGCTGTAATCGGCTGCATACTTCTTAACTATACACTTCCAAAGGAGAAGTAATAAGGTGGAGATAAATCCTATTGCATACATAAGGACGGAATTCCCGGAAAAATTCGGAATTCCGCGTCAGAGCGGGCTTGCAGCAGATCTGCAGGCCCGCATTGTATTTGAACCGGAATACCGTAATCCGGACGCTGTGAGAGGTCTCGACGGCTTTTCACATATCTGGCTTATATGGGAATTCTCAGCAAACAGAAAGTCCGGCTGGCAACCTACAGTACGTCCTCCCAGGCTTGGCGGTAACGGACATATGGGAGTATTTGCGACAAGGTCGCCTTTCAGACCGAATGCATTGGGCTTGTCATGTGTCGGACTGGAGCGTATTGAATTCGACCCGAAGGATGGCCCGGTCATCCACGTGAAGGGAGCAGATCTTATGGACGGAACTCCGGTTTATGACATCAAACCTTATATTAAGTATGCTGATTGCCGTCCTGACGCGTCCTGCGGCTATGTGGACAGTCTTCCAGAAAGGTCCCTTCAGGTCGTTCTGCCCGAAGAGATCGCTGGCAGAATGATGGACAGGACTGCCGTCCCGGCTTTGATTGAAGTCCTGTCGCTGGATCCCCGTCCGTCTTATCATGACGATCCTGACAGGGTCTACGGCCTCTCCTTTGCGGGAAATAATGTGCTGTTCAAGGTGGAAGATGGAACGCTTACTGTTGTAGGAATAGAATGATTCCGCTATATTTGAAGTCTGAAACATGATGATCCTATGAAAAACCTGCTCCGCTCTTCAATATTTGCCGGCATTGCTATCGGTACAGCCGGTTTCGGCTTTCTTGCATCCGGTGTGCAGTCCGCTGCATACGGATCCCTTGTCGGCGCTGTCCTCTTCTCTTTCGGACTTCTGACAGTCGTCGGATACAAGCTCAAGCTTTATACAGGTACGGCAGGCTTCATAAAAAGAAAAGAGGCAGGCGAACTGTTCCTGATTCTTGCAGGAAACATTGTCGGCTGCCTCTGTATGGCTCTTCTGACAAGGATGTCGCCTATGGACATTCAAGGTGCGGCACAGAAGGTCATGGAACTTCGTCTTGGCACGGGTGCATTGAAATGCGGCCTTCTCGCCATCGGATGCGGATTCATCATGACTACCGCCGTGCAGTTCGCCCGCAAGAGCCAGTATCTTCCGCTCCTTTTCGGTGTCCCTCTCTTCATAGTATGCGGATTCCCGCACTGTGTCGCTGACGCATTCTATTTCCTTTGCGTCCCTGTGGCATTCGTAAAGGCCCATTTTCTTCAGGTGCTCTGCGTCTATGTGTGCATAGTCCTGGGTAACCTTGTGGGATGCAACCTTTACCGTATAGTCCTGTCTGAAGATCAGTATTGATGCCTATTCCTTGACGCGGAACCAGTCCATCGTCCTTCCGAGAAGGCCTTTCTTGTCGAGAGATCCTCTTACATGGAGAACATCTCCGTCAACCTTCATAGAGCAATTGTAGGTCTTTCCGTTGCCCGGGTCATAGATTGAACCTCCGGTATATTCTCCGCCGTTCTTCTTAAGGCCGCTGAGCATGTTAAGTCCGATGAGCTTGCGGCTTCTGAGGGATTTGTCCGGGTTGTTCGTGTCTGATGCCGGTTTTCCGCTCGGGTCGTTCGGCTCTTCCAGCCATACGATCTTTCCGTTGTAGGCATCACCGCTCTTGTAGACTTCCACGATCGCCGAACCGTCGTCCAGTTTCCATTTTCCGATCACATCCTGCGCCAATGCGGCCATGAAAGGAACCGCCATGAGCGCGATAGTTAAAATAAACTTCTTCATGTAATGTAGGTTTTAGTTAATCATAGCAAAGATATCCATTTTTTTCTTATCTTTGTGAGATGTACGCATTATTCTATTCCATGAGGAAGCTGTTTTTCATAACTGTTCTGCTTTTTTCAGTCACTCTGATGCTTGGCGCACAAGCGTCAAGACCTGTGCCCCATGAAGTGGTCCAGGAAGGCAGGAAGACCCTCAATGTGTCGAGGGGAGTGGCTCTCATGGACCCGCATGGCCTCTTTTCCGATGCCTGCGGTTTCATTAAGCTGAAAGATAAGGGAACCTTTCTTTCCGTTGATTTCGGCTCTTCTGCGGCAGCTTCTGCAGGAGTGAGGGAAATACCGGGAGCCTACAGACTTGACATTACATCGAAGGGCATTACTGTAATCGGATATGACGAGACCGGTGCATTCTACGGACTCCAGACCCTTCGCCAGATGGTGGAGACGTCTGAAGACAGGCGCATTCCATGCTGTACCGTGAATGACTGGCCGGATGAGACCAGACGTGGATTCGTCGACAGTTTCCATGGCAGTGCATGGAGCCATTCTTTCCGTATCTCCATGGCAGATCTTGCAGCGCGCCTCAAGATGAACGAATATGTATATGCACCGGAAAGCGACCCGTATGTTGCCGGTGAAGACTGGTATATGCCTTATCCTCAGGGCAATGCTGATGATCTGAAGGAACTTATGGAGGCATGCAGCCGTAACCGTGTCGTGTTTACATGGTGTGTCCGCCCCGATGCTGAGTTCGCCTGGAGTGATACGGACTTCAGCCTCCTGCTTGGAAAGTTTGAGATGATGTACTTCATGGGAGTGCGCTCGTTCGGAGTGTTTTTCGATGACATTCCATATTTCGATGGTATCGAAGATAAGAAGCAGGAAATCATAAACAGGCTGAATTCTGAATTCATATCTAGGAAGAAAGGGGTAGGCCCTCTTCTTACTTCTCCTGAGGGATATTATGTATCCGAATATGGTCAGGAATCTTTGAAATTAGGCCTGTACGGAATTGCCGACCGTGCGTGGAACGCGGATGCGTTCGATCCTATGTCGAGTCTGGAGTGGGCGGCAGGAGAGCTTGCTCCCGATGTTGCAGATGCATATGTGACCTATGCCATCCATTCTGATGTCTCGTCGAAGGCCTTTGCTATGGACGAATCCGCTTCTCTTGAGCTGATAGGTATAGAAAGATTTTCTGCTGATGAATACGACGCTCTGATGGAGGAATTCAGGAAAATAGAGAATGTCCCATCAGCTTTTTCCGCAACTTCAAGCAAAGCCCTCTATGACGATCTGAAGCCGTGGGCCGTCGAGTTCGGCAAGCTTGGCGCACGCTGCAGAAGAATATTGGAGTGCATAACCCATTATCGTAGCGGAGATATCCCGGCCTTCTGGTCTACATATGCATCGAACCTCATGAGCGACGATGACAGAAATGCATATCTGGAACATCCTTCCGGCACTGCAAGGCTTCAGCCGTACTATGAGAGGATGATGAAGGTGCTGGCCGAAGCATTCGATAATGCATACAAGGATGCCGTAGGCTATACATTTATTCCAGGAGACGGAATACAGACTTATATCGCCCCTGATGAGGCGGCTTTGTGTCATCTCGTTCTCGATAATCCGCAGCAGAAGGAAGTCATAGTACGCCTGTCTGACAGGAAAGGCAGGTATACGGCCGAGTTCTGCATCGAGACCTCGTATTTCGAATTCGAGATGAAGGAAGATGCCGTAAAGGTGGAAGTGATCGGTAATGTTCCGGTCTTTGAAACGGTTTTTGTAAAATAAAGTTAAACAGACATATGGGAAAGATCATTTTGACAGGAGACCGTCCGACGGGAAAGCTTCACCTCGGACATTATGTGGGATCGCTCAGAAGGCGTGTAGAACTTCAGAATTCAGGCGAATATGAGAAGATCTTCATCATGATTGCCGATGCTCAGGCTCTCACAGATAACGCTGACAACCCGGAAAAGGTTCGTCAGAACATCATTGAAGTGGCACTTGATTATCTTTCTGCCGGACTTGATCCGGAGAAGGTCACTATATTCATCCAGTCTCAGGTTCCTGAGCTGTGTGAGCTTGCTTTCTATTACATGAACCTCGTTACAGTGCAGAGGCTTCAGCGCAATCCTACCGTGAAGCAGGAAATCGTCCTCAGGGGATTCTCGGACAGCGAGGAAGAGGAGAACCAGAACAGGAAGGGAATTCCTGTAGGCTTCTTCACCTATCCTATCAGCCAGGCTTCCGACATCACAGCATTCCGTGCAACTACTGTCCCAGTAGGCGTTGACCAGGCTCCTATGATCGAACAGACCCGCGAGATCGTGCATAAGTTCAATGCCGTATATGGCGAGACTCTCGTGATGCCTGAAATGATGCTTCCTGAAAACGCGACTTGCTGCCGTCTTCCCGGTACTGACGGAAAGGCGAAGATGAGCAAGTCCCTGGGCAACTGCATCTATCTTTCCGACACATCAAAAGAGATAAAGAAGAAGGTGAACAGCATGTATACAGACCCTGAACATCTTCAGATAACCGATCCCGGACATGTAGAGGGCAACGTTGTCTTCACATATCTTGATGCATTCAGCACTCCTGAGCATTTCGCCCGGTTCCTGCCTGAATATGAGAACCTTGACCAGATGAAGGACCATTACCGCAGGGGAGGACTTGGAGACGGAACATGCAAGAAGTTCCTCTTCAATATAATGGAGTCGATGCTCCAGCCGATCCGTGAGAGAAGAGCTCATTATGAGCAGAACATCCCTCAGGTATATGAGATTCTCCGAAAGGGTTCAGAAGTTGCGCGTGCTGAGGCTGCAAGGACGCTTGCAGACGTCCGCAAGGCGATGAAGATCGATTATTTCGACGATGCCGAACTGATTGCAGAACACACAAGGAAGTTCCAGAAATAACAAAAGCCTCCGCAAGGAGGCTTTTTCTTTCTGAATGTAAATCAGATCCTATCTTTCGTACTCGACCTTGGCGCGTACTTCCGCGATTGTCTTTACGTACTGTATCACGTTGTCCCTCAAGGTGTCTGCCTTGTAAGCCGCGAGAGCTTCCCATGAATCGAAGTCTGCAAGCATCACTGCGTCGTATGAAGTCTTTCCTTCGTTACGGTTTACACCTACTTCGATGCTTTTAAGGCCAGGCACGAGTCCCAGGAGGGACTCATATTTTTCCTTGACGTCTTCAGCGAGTTCTTTAGAAGTCTTGCCATCTGATGGCTTGAACTTCCACATTACACAATATCTTACCATATCAGTTTAGTGTTTAAGTGTTCATATTCGTGGACTAATTTAGCAATAAATAACGAGACTGCCAAAAAAGATTCACATCTTTGTTAAAAACCTGTCAATATGAACAAATTCCCGTCATTCTGAACGAAGTGAAGAATCTTTTATTAAATTTGTTGATTCTATCAATGTCGGCTGCAAATGGACCGGAACAGCAGAAATACGAGGCGGATAGCGAAGAACACCCTGATGCTTTATGTCAGGATGCTTGTCCTCATGCTTGTCGGTCTGTATACTTCCCGGGTCGTCCTGGCGGCGCTAGGAGAAAACGACTTCGGAATATATGATGTCGTCGGCGGTGTTGTGGCGATGTTTGCCATCATTTCCGGCGCCTTGAATTCAGCCGTGACCAGGTTCATCACTTTCGAGATGGGTAAAGGTGAAGACGGACGACTGAACAAGGTCTATTCGACAGCTGTGATCATTCAGCTTGCCTTGGCTGCAATTGTGGTTGTCCTTGCCGAGCCTGTCGGACTTTGGTTCATCCAGAACAAGATGACCATAGATCCGGAAAGAATACCGGCTGCGGTCATGGTCCTGCATTTCTCCCTGGCATCCTTCGTGATAAACCTGATGAGCGTGCCGCAGATGGCTTCCATTACCGCGCATGAGAAGATGTCTGCCTATGCATATATAGGCCTTCTTGACGGGGTTCTCCGTCTTGGCGTTGCCTTCCTCATTTCACGTTCTTCTTCCGACAGGCTGGTCATGTATGCGGCATTGATGATGGCTTCGGTTCTTGTCGTAAGGCTGGCATACGGTCTGTATTGCAGGAAGCACTTTCCTGAATGTCGCTTCCGCAGGGTCAGAGACCTGTCGCTGATAAAGGAGATGTTCTCTTTCGCAGGATGGAACTTCATCGGAGTATCGTCCGGAGTTCTCCGGGACCAGGGAGGAAAGATCCTGATCAACCTTTTTGCCGGAACAGCAGTGAATGCGGCAAGGGGAGTGGCGATGCAGCTTAACGGAGCTGTCCAGGGTTTCGTGACCAATTTCATGACTGCCGTCAATCCGCAGATAACGAAGTCATATGCTTCCGGAGATCATGATTACATGTTCTATCTGATATCCAAGTCTTCAAGGATGTCTTATTATCTGCTTTTCATTCTCGCCCTGCCGGTACTGTTCAATACTGAATACATACTGGACCTGTGGCTGAAGGATGTGCCCGAACATTCGGCGCTTTTCGTCCAGCTGTTTCTGGTCTATACGCTAAGCGAATCTTTGTCGACTCCTCTGATTACCGCCCAGCTTGCGACTGGAAACATCCGCAACTATCAGCTGGTTGTCGGAGGCCTTCAGCTTCTGAATATCCCGGTCTCATATGCCTTTCTAAAGTTTGGTGCCATGCCGGAGGTTACTGTAATGGTGGCGATAGCAATTTCCCAGATATGTCTTTTTGCGCGTCTTTTCATGCTGAAAGGAATGATAGCCCTTCCGTCTGGAGAATTTATCAGGAAGGTATATCTGAATGTCGTTGGCGTCACGGGATTGTCGCTTATACTTCCTCTGGCGGTATGCAGGTTTCTGCCTGTGGGATTCCCTGGGTTTCTGGCAAGCGCGGCGATATGCATGTTCTCCGCCGGCATCTCGATACTGGCTGCAGGACTTTCGCGCGGAGAACGCAGTGAGCTCTTATCCATGTTAAACAAAACGATCAGGCGATGATTAGGATTACAGACAGATCGAAATGCTCCGGATGTACGGCCTGCTTTGCCGTGTGTCCGCATAAGGCCATTTCCATGGAGCCTGACCGTCTTGGATTCAAGTATCCCGAGGTCGACATGGACAGATGCACGGACTGCGGGCTGTGCGAGAACATATGTCCTTTTTCTGAAGCCAGGCATAAGACCGATGCTCCTGCTGCCAAAGCAGTGAGGAACCGCGATGACGAAAGGCTTATGGGAAGCAGAAGCGGTGGGGTTTTCCCTGTTCTTGCATCATACGTCCTGTCTGAAGGAGGAACCGTTTACGGGGCCGCGTTTGATGAAGGATCCCGTGTCCTTCATAAGCGGGCGGAGACTATGGATGAGGCCGACGCTTTCAGAGGCAGCAAATACGTCCAGAGCGATATGGGAACCATGTTCTCCAACGTGCTTGCGGATCTTAAGGAAGGACGTCATGTGCTGTTTACCGGTACTCCATGCCAGGTTCATGGACTTTCTTCATATGTTCCTATGAAGTACAGGGACAGGCTTCTGCTTGCTGATATCGTCTGTCACGGGGTTCCGTCTCCATATGTGTGGCGCGACTATGTGGAATATCAGGAAAAACGTGTCGGAGGCAGGATTGATGAAGTGTCTTTCAGAGATAAGAAGACCTACGGATGGGCCGCTCACAAGGAGACATATCTGTCAGGAGGCAGGCTCTATACGGATACATCATTCACCCATCTTTTCTACCGGCATATAATGCTGAGACCGTCTTGCTCGGTCTGTCCGTATGCTGACGTTTCCCGCGTGTCGGACATCACTCTTGCCGATTTCTGGGGCTGGCAGAAGGCAGTTCCGGGATTCAATGATGACGACAAGGGAGTGTCCCTGGTTCTGGTCAATACCCCGAAAGGAAATGAAGTGCTGGAAAAGTGCCGGGACAGCTTCGAAATTCGCGATGTCGCTCTTTCGGATGCACTCCAGCCGAATCTTCAGCATCCGTCCGTGCCGGACAAGGATGCTGCCCGATTCGAAAGAGACTATGCTTCCAAGGGACTGGGATATGTGCTGAAACGCTACGGTGACCAGGGATGGCGCTACAAGCTGTATACTCTATATATGAACACTAAAAGGAGGATCAGAAGATGGCTGCAAAAATAGGAATACTCACATTTCACTGCGCCCACAATTATGGTGCTGTGCTGCAGGCCTATGCTACGCAGATGCTTCTGGCCGATGCGGGGTATGAGGCAGAAGTGATAGACTACAGACCGGCTTATCTGGTCAGACCATATAGACGTTTTGCCTTTTCACGGTTCATAGGAAAGGATTTGATATCCACCTTGAGGCATATGACATCTGAAACACTGATGGTTCCGTTGCGTATTTCGCGCTATTCAGCCTTCGAATCCTTCATTTCCGCTAATCTCAGGCTTTCGGAAAGAACCGTTCCGGGCGAAATGGCGCGGAGATATGATGTTGTGCTCATCGGCAGCGACCAGGTGTGGAACAGAAAGATTACAGGAGGCTCTTTCGACGGAATGTACTTTGGAGAATCCGACATTTCCAAGAGATATGTTGCTGACGCAGTAAGTATGGAGTCTGATGTCCTTTCTGCTGAAGATGCCTCATATATAAAGGACCATCTGGGCCGTTTCTCTGCGCTCAGTGTCAGGGAATCGCATCTTGCGACCCTTCTTCAGGAAAAATGCGGATGCAGGGCAGAGCATATACTCGATCCGGTCGCTCAGGTCCGGCCGCAGGTATGGAGTGAACTTGCCCGACCTTCCGGACAGAAGAAGCCTTATGTACTGGTATATCGTCTGCGTGACCACGAAAGCATTGACACCTTTGTCAGGAAGACGGCAGACAGGCTTGGTGCGGAAGTGATAGAGGTCACTCCTTTCCCTGACGGGCGCAAGCTGTTCAAGGCCAGGCAGGCTGTGGCTGTGGAAGACTTCCTGGGTTTGATTGCCGGTGCATCATATGTTGTGACGACATCATATCATGCGATGCTTTTCTCCGTCATTTTCGCCCGTCCTTTCACATGCTTCCGCTTCGGCGACGGCCGCGACACACGTCAGGAGTCCTTCCTGAAGTCTGTCGGACTGGAGGACAGGATGATTCCGGTCGGCGGTATGGATGTCCCGGCGGATCTTTCCTGTGACTTTACACAGGCGGCGTTACGCCTGGATGCATTGCGGAAACGTTCGTCAGATTTTATATTGAATTCATTGAAAGAAAGTTATGAATAAGTGCAGACTGAGCATAATTGTTCCCGTGTATAATGCGGAGGATTATCTGGACAGGTGTCTTGTAAGTATCCTGGAACAGGACTTCTCATCATATGAGGTAATACTTGTCGATGACGGGAGCACCGATTCGTCCCCGTTGATATGTGACAGGTATTCTGCTACGGACCCGCGTTTCAGGACCATTCACAAGGAGAACGGAGGTGTGAGCTCGGCAAGGAATTCCGGACTTGACCTTGCGAAAGGGGAGTACGTCATGTTTGTCGATTCCGATGATGCCCTTATCCCTGATTCCTTGGAAATGCTGTTCGAGCACATGACGGGCCAGGACTTTGCTGTCGGAGGCTATACCGTCTATATCGAAGGAGTCCCGGGAAAGGAAGTCCTGCCAAAGAGAAGCGCTGTCTTCAAGGGAGAAGACATGAATATCTTCTACGACGAGAACATAAGGCGGAACTGCGAAATGCTTGACGCGCCATGGTCGAAGATTTTCCGCCGCAAGACGATAGGAGACCTCCGTTTCTGCGAGGACCTCAGTTATGCCGAAGACAAGCTGTTCGTGTTCTCGTTCCTTGCGCGCTGCAACTCTGCCTATGCGTGCTCCGTCCCTGTATATGCCTATCATGTAAGGGCAGGCTCTCTTGGAAGCGACATCAGGTCGGACCGCCACCTGATGCAGCTTCGCCGTTTCCTGCCAGCATATGCAGAGGTTCTTGGCGCCCTTTCCGAAAGATATCCTTCAAATCAGAAGGTTAATTCACTGTACCATAAGGATATAGTCGGCAGATATTTATGCAGGATTCTTGATGTGTTCTTGAGGAGAAAGACAGCGATGCTGACAGAGGATTACCTGGAATGGGTCTATAACATGATGGAAAAGGACGATGCTCTGGGTCTGTTTTCGGTGCGTGCAGGCCAGGTCTTCAATATACTGCTCCATAAGATCGGAAACGTGAAGTTCTCCATCAGGACATACGGATTCTGCTCACGCGTGGTTTCATTATTCAAGAAGTGATTATGCTCAAGCTTGCTGCCATATTCGAGAGTTCCCCATTCGACAGAAAGGGCCTGTTCAACGCTGCTCACGAACGGATAAGACATCTGGTCGGGACCGGCAGATGTGTCGTCGATGCCTATTGCATACACAGCTGGGATACGGCCTTTACGCGGAAAGTCCGTCATACTCCTGAAGTTCCGCGAAAAGATGAAGTCATCGTGGATGGAATCACCTATCGTATTCTATGGTATGATTTCTCGATCCTTGACCATGTTACCGTGGAGTTTCTTCATAGAAGACCTCTTCTTTTCAGCCGTTTCACGAAAAGATCCATGTCGCTGTTCAAGGGATATGACGCTATCCTTGCCCATTCCTTCGCAGGTGGCCTTTTTGCTATGGAAGCATCTGATACATACGGTATTCCGTATTTCATGACATGGCATGGTTCGGACATACATACCCATCCCTTGAAGAATTCTCTAGTGATGGAATATACCCGAAAGGTGATGAAGCGAGCCAGATACAATTTCTTTGTAAGCGAAGCTCTTCTGGAAGCATCACATAGGATATGTGATGATGTTCCAAAGACAGTCCTGTATAATGGAGTCTCCGAGGATTTCATACGATATGATGATGGTATCAGGAATGAACTTAGGGCGAAATATTCCCTAGATCCCGGGACAAAGGTGGTGGCGTTCGCAGGAAGCCTGGTTTCGGTAAAGAATCCAGACATGCTCCAGCCGCTCTTCCATGAGATACGCAGACAATACGAAGGACCTCTGAAATATTGGGTCATAGGAGACGGAAAGGTCCGCCATCAGGTCGAGCCTGGACTGATGTCCGATCCGACGATCGATGTGGTCATGTGGGGCAACATACCTTCTGATCAGATGCCGCAGATGATGAACTGTATTGATGTGCTCGTGCTTCCGAGCCGCAACGAAGGTCTGCCTCTGGTATGTGCGGAGGCCATAAGATGCGGCGCATATGCGGTCGGTGCCGATGTCGGTGGGGTTGCGGAAGTCGTAGGAAAAGATAATGCCATACCTCATGGAGACGGTTTCATCGTATCCATGGCGTCAAAGGTCGTGTCCGTACTGAATGACGGGGGAGAGCAGAAAGTTCCTGATCATCTGGACTGGAGGACGACTGCAGAAAAGGAGATGTCTGTCATCCTATCCAGCTGCTGAACTTCTCCAGCAGGTCGTTCCATACCGTTTCCTTCTGCCTCTCGTTGAGGATTTCGTGCCTCATGCCGTTATATGCGTGAGACTTCACGTTGCTGTATCCGACAGTTCTCATGCAGTCTGTCGCATTGATGAAGTCTTTGTAGCTCGTGATGCATGGATCGTCTGTTCCGGCGATGAACAGTATCGGCATTTCAGGCTTTGATACCTTCCATTCGCCAAGGTCATAGCAGTCCTTCATGAGGTTGAACAGGCCGATGAAGCCGTTAGCTGTGAACATGTATCCGCATAAAGGATCGGCATTGTACATGTCTACGACTGTCTTGTCTGTCGAAAGCCATGCGTTCGGACCTTCGCTTTCAAACTTCTTGTTGAATCCCTCGAACGCCATCTTGTGGATCAGACCCGGGCGATGCCTGTTGCCTTTGATTGAACCGATCAGGCGGGTCAGCATGAGTCCGGCTCCTGTCGCCGGGTTCTTGCTAGGGCTTCCGCATACCACCAGTCCGTCTATAAGGTCGTCGAACCTCTTCGCGAAGCAGCGTACGGCAAGAGAGCCCATGCTGTGGCCGAACAGGAATACAGGCTTTTCCGGGAACATCCCTTTGGCCATTCCGTTGACCACGAATATGTCGGCGACGATTCCTTCCCACCCGCTGCTGTAGAAGTATCCGAGGTCTTCCGGGGCCTTTACGGATTTTCCGTGTCCTCTGTGGTCGTGGATGATGCATGCGAAGCCTTTGCCGCACAGGAACTCCATGAACGGAACATATCTTTCCTTGTATTCGCACATGCCGTGGACGAGCTGTATTACAGCCTTGGGATCTTCAGCCTCTGGAGTGCAGACGAGGACATTAAGGTCTACTTCGTCATAATGGGAACGTATCCTGTATTCTGTGGCCTTCATGATAAATATGGTTTCAGCGTTTTCTCAGTTCTTTTGGAATGCCTGTCGTGAACTTCATCAGCTTTCCTGTCCATGGGTGGATGAATGACAGTCCTTGGGCGTGAAGCGCCAGACGTCCGAAAGGATTTGTCTTCGCGTCGTATTTGCTGTCTCCGGCGACAGGGTGGCCTATCCATTGTGAATGTGCCCTGATCTGGTTCTTTCTTCCTGTCTCCAGGTTGAATTCGACGCTGGTGTATTCGTGCCCTTCCTTGACGAAGCGGTCAAGCGTACGGCAGTGGCTGGCCGTGAATTTCCAGTCCTTGCGGGGAGGCTTGTTCCTGTCGTCGTTTTCCCTCAGGGCATAGCAGTGGACCTTCAGGGATTTCGGATGCTCGTATGTCCATGTCTCGATCCATCCTTCCTCGTCTTCGATCCGTCCTTCCAGGATGGCGAAATACCTTCTTTCCTTTACGGCTTCCTCCCAATTGTCCTGCAGCGCCCTTTTCGTGTCTTCGTCCTTCGCGAACACTATCAGTCCTGAAGTGTCACGGTCAAGGCGGTGTACTATGAATATCCTTCCTTCGGTATAATAGTCCTGGAGCATCGAGTAGGCCGTCTCCTGTCCTTCGCGTCCTGCAGACATGGTCAGCAGTCCGCTCGGCTTGTCGACGACTATCAGAGATCCGTCCTCATAAACTATCTCCAGCATATCACTTCTTCTGTATCCTTTTCCGTTACGCATGTCATACATCCTTGTTTCTGCAAATCTAACATTTTTTTTGACTATATTTGCATACTCATGAACAATATGCAGACTATTTGGGACCCGCTCAGAAAGAAGCATGTTGCCCTGACTCCCGAAGAAAGAGTCAGGCAATGGTGTATCGGTGTCCTGTCGGAAAAGCTTGGCGTACCGGCCCACATGATGATGAGCGAGGCAGGGTTCAAGCTAGGCGGAAAACAGTTCCGCGCCGACATTCTGGTTTATGACCGTCAGGCGAAGCCGCTGATGGTCGTGGAATGCAAGCGCCCTGAGGTTGAACTGGATTCGGACGTGCTTGACCAGGCCGTGCGCTACAATATGGTCCTGAATGTCGCATATATAGTGATTACCAACGGTAGGCAGACCTTTGTCTGCACGAAGACAGAAACGGCAGGAAAACTGCAGTATGTCTTCGTTGACAAGGTCCCTTCATATAACGAAATGATATGTCAGCAACAATAACACAAGGTTTTCTGGACCATAAGATATTCTCGATCGTGTCGGAAACGGCAGCGGAGCTCGGTGTGCGTGCATTTGTGATCGGAGGATATGTCCGCGACTGCTTTCTGGGACGTCCTAGCAAGGATATAGATATTGTCGTGGAAGGCAGCGGAATAGCACTCGCGGAAGCTGTGGGCGCAAAGGTGCGCAGCAATGTCTCTGTCTTCCGTAACTTCGGTACCGCTATGCTCCGGTACCATGGGATCGAAGTCGAGTTCGTAGGAGCGAGGAAGGAATCATACCGCCGCGACTCACGCAAGCCGATTGTCGAAGACGGAACCCTTGAAGACGACCAGCTGAGGAGGGACTTTACCATCAATGCGATGGCATTCAGCCTCCAGAAGGAAGATTTCGGCGCATTGGTGGATCCGTTCGGTGGCATACGAGATCTCGCTTCGGGCATAATACGTACTCCTCTTGACCCGGATACGACATACAGCGATGACCCGTTGAGGATGGTCCGTGCTGTCCGGTTTGCGACCAAGCTTTCTACTGATGACCTTACCTTTACAATAGTCCCCGAATCCCTCGAGTCCATAAGAAGAAACAGGGGAAGGATGGAGATATTGTCGAAGGAAAGGATTGTCGAGGAACTGAACAAGATACTTGTGACTCCGAAGCCGTCCATAGGATTCAGACTCCTGGATGAGACCGGACTCCTGGACTATATACTTCCGCAGCTTGTGAAGCTCAAGGGGGTTGAGACGGTAGAAGGCAAGGGGCATAAGGAGAATTTCTCCCACACTCTTGAAGTCCTTGACAATGTCGCGTCGCTGGAGATGGCTGCGATTGCCGAAGGACGTCTTAAGGACTATCTGTTCGAGGACGGAGTCGAGACCGAGAAGGTTCGCACTGAACCTAACGTCTGGCTGCGCTGGGCGGCGCTTCTTCATGACATCGCCAAGCCTGCGACGAAGAAGTATGACCCTGCGCTCGGATGGACCTTCCATGGACATGAAGTCGTCGGTGCGCGATGGATACCGAAGATATTCCAGAGCATGAAGATGCCGCTGAACGAGAAAATGAAATATGTGCAGAAGCTTGTGAATCTGCATCTTCGTCCGATAGCGCTTGTTACTGACGAGGTGACGGATTCGGCAGTCAGACGCCTGCTGTTTGATGCCGGAAACGATATCGACGACCTGATGGTCCTTTGCAATGCGGACATCACATCGAAGAATCCGCGTAAGGTTGCCCGTCTGCATGCGAATTTCGAGCTGGTCAAGGCAAAGCTTGTGGAGGTCGAGGCAAAGGATGCGATCCGTAACTTCAAGAATCCGATCACAGGCGATTATGTTATGGAGCTCTTCGGAATCGAGCCGTGCAATACCATCGGACTTCTCAAGGAACACGTGAAGAATGCCATACTTGACGGAGAGATAGAGAACACTTTCGAAGCAGCCGATGCCCTCATGCGTGCGAAGGCTGCGGAACTCGGACTTTTCCCGGTCAGATAGACAATGAACCTCATTGATGACTATATCGATTATATAAGGGGTGTCAGACGATATTCCGAAAGGACTTCTTCTATTTATGAAGATGTCCTTAATGATTATCTTGCCTATGTTTCCAGAGAGTTTCCGGTGACTTCTGATGCTGGCTTTGCGGAGGCCTTCAATGTGTCCGAAATAAGAGGGTATGTGGTTCATATGCTGGATGACAGGAATATGTCTGAAAAGTCTGTGAACCTCCATCTGTCGTCTTTGAGCGGCTTCTGCCGCTATCTTATGAAGAGGGGGTTCCTCAAGTCCAATCCTGTCAGGCTGGTCACGAAACCCAAGAATGAAAAGCGTCTTCCGAAGTTTTACCGCAATGAAGCGATGGAGGATTATTTCAAATTCTCCAGCCATGTATTAGAGGAGGAATATGAAGTTTTCCTTGCCGAGTGGAATACGAAAAGCGGAAAGGATGCATATTCCCGCATCGTCGAAAGGGTGGTGATATCAGCTCTGTATTCCTTGGGCGTGCGACGCTCGGAACTTATCGTAATGTGTATCGGAGACGTGGATTTTGGTCGAAAAGTTGTAAAAGTTCATGGAAAGGGCGATAAAATGCGAGAAATTCCTCTTGTAGAGTCATTGTCTGAAGAATTTTTATTATATTTGAAAGCAGTTGAGGTGATGTGCGGAAGGAAAAGATCTTTGACAGAGCCGCTCTTCGTCACATATTCGGGTTCGCCTTTGTATCCCAAGTATGTGGACAGGGTAGTAAAGTCCGCTTTAGGCGGTGTCGGCAGCATAAGGGGACAGAAGTCCCCGCATGTACTGCGACACTCGCTTGCAACGGAACTTATGAACAGGGAAGCTGACTTGAACTCCATCAAGGAACTTCTTGGCCATTCATCCCTGGCTGCGACGCAGGTCTATACCCACAGCAGCATCACCCGGCTTAAAGATATTTATGAACGCGCCCATCCAAGGGCTAAAAACGGAGGTAAACATGGAGATTAGAGTTCAGAGCATCAAGTTCAATGCAGATCAGAAACTGTTGGACTTTATCGAGAAGAAATTCTCAAGAATCGAGAAATTCTATGATGCAGTAACAGGAGTAGATGTGGCACTTTCATTACTTCCAGACCACGAAAACAAGAATGTTAAGGTTGTGGTTGCGATTCCAGGCCGTACGATCGTGGTCGAAAAGAATGCTAAGACCTTCGAAGACGCAGTAGTCGACTGCGCAGACATTCTCAAAGAAAAGCTTGTGAAAGAAAAGGAGAAAAGAGCAGAATAGGATAAATGAAGAAAGCGTCCGGCCGGACGCTTTCTTTTTTTCCATATTCTTTTTAACTTTGTCAGATTATGGCAAAAGGATTTGTAGAAACAGACACTCTGTGCCGACAGATAGTCCAGGACGTCAGGAACGGCGTCTTCAGTCCGGTTTATCTTCTGATGGGAGATGAACCGTATTATGTGGATATGGTATGTGATGCCGTATTGGAGCATTGTCTGGACGAGAGTGAAAGGGATTTCAATCAGACCGTATGTTATGGCGCCGATGTTGATGCTGATGCTGTCATAACGGCGGCAAGGCGCTATCCGATGTTTGCAGAAAGGCAGCTTGTGGTCGTGAAGGAAGCGCAGATGATGAAATCTCTTGAAGAACTGGCCATATATTGTCAGAATCCGTTGGAATCGACGGTGCTTGTCATCGCGATGCACGGCGCATCTGCCGACAAGAGGAAATCCCTTTACAAGACTGTCTCAAAGATGGGAGTCGTGGTTGACTCACAGACATTGAGGGATTTCGAGATGCCGAAGTGGATATCCATGTTCTATCGTACCAAGGGCCTGAATATTGCTCCTGATGCAGCAGCTCTGCTTGCCGAGCATGCTGGCACTGATATGAACAAGATAGCCATCGAGACTGAAAAGATGCTCAAGAACCTGCCTGAAGGGGTTACGGAAGTGTCAGCGGCTGATATAGAGAAGAATGTCGGCATCAGCCGTCAGTTCAGCATCTTCGAACTTACCAAGGAACTCTCGATGAAGAATTCGGCAAAGGCTCTGCGTATCGCGGCATATCTGGGTTCATCGGCGAAGTTCGCCATGCCCATGGCTGTAAGCGCCCTGTTCACCCATTTCTACAGGATATTGAAGTATGGCGCCCTGCTGATGAAGACGAACCGTCCGACCGGCGAGCAGAAGTCCAAGGTACTCGGCGTCAATCCGTATTTCTTTTCGGAGTATGACACCGCCGTACGCAATTATCCTCTGCCTAAATGCATGACCGTGATCTCCCTTCTGAAGGAGTATGACTACAAGGGAAAGGGCGGTGAGTCAGGAGAAGCGACTCCGGCCGAGCTCATGGTCGAACTGACTGCGCGAATATTGAATGTTTAAATATATAGTATTATGGAATTGATCCGATGTAAGGATGTATGCAAGAGCTTTGGAGAGAAAGTGGCTCTTGATCATGTTTCGGTGGATATCCCGAAAGGAAAGATATTCGGTCTGCTCGGTCCCAACGGTGCCGGAAAGACCACGCTTATACGTATTATAAACCGTATAACCATTCCGAATTCGGGCTCTGTCCTTTTTGATGGACGTCCTATAACCCAGGACGATGTGGAAAAGATCGGTTATCTGCCTGAAGAGAGGGGACTGTACCGCAAGATGAAGGTGGGCGATCAGGCTATGTACTTCGCACAGCTCAAGGGAATGTCCTCGAGGGATGCTGCGAGGGAACTTAAGAAATGGTTCGTGAAGTTCGGTATCGAGAGCTGGTGGAACAAGAAGGTGGAGGAACTTTCCAAGGGTATGGCCCAGAAGGTGCAGTTCATCACGACAGTCGTGCACAAGCCGTCGCTGCTTATCCTGGACGAGCCTTTCTCAGGCTTTGACCCTGTGAACGCACAGCTGATCCGCGAAGAGATCCTCCGACTCAAGGACGAAGGAGCTACAATCATCCTTTCGACCCATAACATGGAGTCTGTGGAAGAGCTTTGCGACAATATCGCGCTTATCAACAAGTCACACGTTGTCATTACTGGTGGTGTCGACGAGATCCGCCACAAGTATGGCAACAACAATGTGGAACTTATATATACGGACAGGACGGCAGTAGCATCAGAGCCAGGCGTGTTCAAGGTGCTTTCGGACAAGGACGACGCAGGCCGTCATACGGCTGTTCTCGCCCTTGAAGACGGCATTGTCAGCAATACTGCCCTCAAGGCTGTTCTGGCACAGGGCCTTACTGTAAATTCATTCAAGGAACTTGTGCCAAGGATGAATGACATATTCATTAAACTTGTAACGGAGGAGGAATAAGCCATGAAAATGAAGAATGTAAACATTATTTTGTCGCGTGAGTATCTGACCCGTGTAAAGAAGAAGTCATTCCTTCTGACTACATTCCTTGTTCCTATCTTCTTCGCAGCAATGTGCATCCTTCCTAGCGTGATCATGTTCATGGCAAAGGAGGAAGGCAAGAAGATTGCGGTTGTGGATCAGTCAGGCATCGTAATGCCTTATCTTGAAGACAGTGAAGCGGTCTCATATGCCGATTACTCTTCAGAACCTGTTGATTCGATGAAGGTCCGTTTCGAGGAGCTCGGTCTTGACGCGCTTGTAGTGGTTTCGCCTCTGGACAGCGTTGCAAAGACGGTTTCAGTCGTTTCTTATTCCAATAAGCCGTTGAGCGTTGAACTTAAGGAGAGGATAGGATCAAAGGCTGAGGAAGCTGTCGAGGACTACAGGATCTCACTCTACGACATGGGAGATCTCAAGCAGATCATGAATGATGTGCAGGCAGACGTTTCTGTTTCCACTTATACACTTGACGAGTCTGGTGAGGAGAAGATCACTTCTTCCGAGGTGTATATGATCATTTCAATGGTTCTTTCGATCATCATCTACATGTTCATCGCGATGTTCTCCGGAATGGTGATGCAGAGTGTGATCGAGGAGAAGGCTAGCAGGGTAGTGGAAGTGCTTGTCTCTTCTGTCAAGGCTACCGAGCTTATGTTCGGAAAGATCATCGGTGTGGCATGTGTGGCTCTCACCCAGTTCTTCCTTTGGATCGTACTTACTGTCGTTCTTGTCGGCGGATTCTCGGCATTCGTCGGATTCGATTCGCTGATGGGAGATCCTGCACAGACTGAGCAGATGATGGAGATGACCGCACAGATGGGCGGAGTAGACGTCCAGGAGATGACTGAAGTCATGGCTGACGAAAGCGGCATGGGAGCCGTACTGAGCACATTGGGCAATATCAACTGGGGACAGATGATCCTGGCGTTCGTCGTATACTTTGCGCTCGGATATCTTCTTTATGCTTCTTTCTTTGCTGCAATTGGTTCTGCAGTTGAGAACGAGGCAGATACCAACCAGCTCCAGCTACCTGTCACCATTCCATTGATGCTGGCATTCTTCATTGCCCTTTATGCATTCAATGCGCCGGAAAGCGCTGTCGTCTGGTGGGGTTCGATGATTCCTTTCACGTCGCCTATCGTGATGCTTGCGCGTATTCCGTTCGGTGTCCCTGCATGGGAGCTCGCATTGTCGATCGCTCTTCTTGTGGGAACTTTCGTGGCATGCGGATGGGCTTCGGCTAAGATCTATAAGATCGGTATTCTTATGTTTGGTAAGAAGACGACGTTTAAGGATCTTTGGAAGTGGCTTAAACAGAAGTAATATATGTATGTAATATAGTTTGATTGACAGTTTGTTACGGTGACCCCCGCCCTCCCGTTGGTCGGGCGCCCCCTAGCCGGGGGTGGCATGTCACCTCCACAAATCTGTCAACCAAACATAATGATCCAAATACTATGTTTAGAGGCAGGGTTTTGATATTGATTGCTTTGATGCTGGTCGGGGGAAGTGTTGCGTGGGGACAGGAGTTCAGCTGGGAGTCAGTGCCGGTGGACGGAAGCATGACCGGATGCGTTTCGCCTTCAAAGGACAATGTTCCTGAGGCTGTCGGCGTGTTCAAAGGCGGCAAGTACATCGCTCCCAACGGGACGGTGTACAAGAGGAATTCCATTGTGGCGAAGACGGCCAGGGTTGTGCTCGATGCCCAGCCGGAGATGGCCCGCGTAAAGGATGTGATCGGATATTCGACTCGTGCCATGTCGGCTTCATATCCTGAAAGCGAGCTTTCAAACTGGTTCATCGACATACTGATGGACAAGACGGAAAAGCTTGCAGGAAAGAAGGTCCATATGGGAATCACGAATTTCGGCGGTATCCGTATCGATATGCCGCAGGGTGACATCATATTGGACGACATGCTTTCGATGTTCCCGTTCAAGAACTATCTGGTCTATGTCGAGCACACCGGAAAGCAGATCCGCGAGATTCTTGAAGAAATGGCTGCAAGGCGTTTCCAGGTCCTTGGAGGAGTCAGGGTCGTGGCGGATGAGGGCAGGCTGGTTTCTGTCGAGATAGACGGCGAACCGCTTGACGATGAGAAGATTTACGGCGTCGCTACGATTTCCTTCCTTCTTGGAGGCGGAGACGGGCTTGCGCTTGAGAAGAATGCTGTGTCTGTGACCGTTTATGAAGATGTTGCGATCATTGATGCGGTTCTGGAGCATGTCAGCGCGGAGACTGCCGCCGGACGTCCGATAGAGTATCAGACAGACGGCAGGGTAGTGGTCATGAACGATAAAAAGAAGGCAAAGTGATGAAGAAGACGATTATTACAGCAGTTGCGTTTCTGGCAGCGCTTTCTCTTGGTGCACAGGATCTTACGATAATTCACTTCAATGATACCCACAGCCACATCGATCCTCAGCGTTCAGGTGATTACAAGGGCATGGGAGGCGTTATAGAGCAGGCTGCATATATTGACAGCGTGCGCAAGGCAGATGGAAAGCGTAATGTCCTTCTGCTCCATGCCGGTGATTTCGGACAGGGTACGTCTTACTTTACGGAACTTGGAGGAAACATTGAGATAGATGTCATGAATGCTGCCGGATACGATGCGGTTGCCCTAGGGAACCATGAGTTCGATAATGGGGCAGCAGAGCTGGCGCGTCGCCTCCGCAATCTTAAGGCCGATGCGGTCTGTGCCAATTATGACTTTACCGGGAATCCTCTTGAAGGCCTTGTCAAACCGTATGTCATTGTCCGCAGGGCAGGCAAGAAGATTGGTATTATCGGCCTTCTCACTGATATCAGCAGGGTTGTGGACAGAAGTCTTCTCGGAGGACTTGAGTATCAGGAACCGGCTCCGGTGGTGAACAGATATGCCGATTATCTGAAAAATGAGAAAGGCTGTGACCTTGTCATCTGTCTCAGCCACCTCGGATACACTTCAGACAAGGAACTGGTGCCGCAGATCCGTAATGTAGATGCTATTGTAGGCGGACATTCCCATACTCTTCTGAACAAGATGCAGCATGTCGATGACCTTGACGGCAAGGATGTAGTCATAGTGCAGGACTGGTGCTGGGGAATGAAGGCCGGCAATCTCAAGGTGTCATGGGAATAGCTGAACTGGTCATAATAGCCATCGGACTTTCTATGGATGCCTTTGCTGTCTCGATCTGTAAAGGTCTTTCCGTACAGAAGGTAAGGCCGCTGCATGTCTTCAAGACCGGCATCTGGTTCGGAGGCTTCCAGGCGCTCATGCCCGTCATCGGTTATTATCTGGGAGTAAGCTTCGCAGATTTCGTTGCCAATATCGACCATTGGATTGCCTTTATCCTTCTGGGAATCATCGGCGGCAATATGATAAAGGATTCTTCTCATAAGG
The DNA here is from genome assembly GCA_017461285.1 of Bacteroidales bacterium. The sequence continues at coordinate 49,295 of JAFTYS010000058.1, forward strand.
ATGAGCCATGCTGCGCGGTACCGGACTTTTCATTCAGGACCATGCTGGCAATGGCGGTAGCGACAAGCATAGATGCACTTGCTGTCGGAGTTTCTTTCGCTTTCCTTAAGGTAAATATATGGGAAGCTGTCGGACTGATCGGAGTGATTACATTCTTGTTCTCGGCTGCAGGTGTGCTGATCGGCAATTTCTTCGGCGCAAGATGGAAGTCCAAGGCAGAATTTGCCGGAGGCTTCATCCTGATTGCCATGGGACTGAAGATCCTGTTAGAACACACGGTTGGTGCATAGAAGCAGATTGCCGAGGCTGTCTGACTTCAGACCGAATATATGGGCGTCATCTCCAGAGGTGACGCCTAGTTTTTTACGCAGGGTGTCTGTGTCCATAGGGATGTTGCGTGCCGTGACTTCCGCTTTAGGAAAATCCTTTCCGGCCTCTTTCATACTCCTTTTGTTCAATGGCTCCCACTTCATTATCTGATAGATCTTTCCGGATCCTCTTATTTCCTGAATCTTTTCCGGGTCGTCGAACACATAGAAATGGGTCGAACGCCCTAACTTCGGGATACCGAATCTGGTGCTGATGAGGTTGAATGCTCCTGCCTTCATCAAGGCCTTTCCCGGCTCGAAAAGATACATAGGGGTATTGTCGTCATCTTTCAGGATGAATGGCAGTGCCAGTTCTTCGGAAGGCATGAACGAGAATTGGGCAGGTTCCGAAAGCGGATATCCTGCCGGCAGTTCTATGGCATGCACTGAATATTCTCCGTTCCATTCCCTGTCCATCCAGATCAGCAGTTCCTTGCATTCTCCACCTGTGGCGACGATGTGGACTTCGCGGCAGCATGGGCCGAGGCGTCCGCAGGCCATGCTTATGTCCGCCATGGGGGAGAGCTTGACCAGGATGTGACGGGAGATTGTGAACAGCTCTTCCTTTAATGTAAGGATATCAGGGGTGCATTCCTCGATCAGGAAGACTTTTCTGCCACCCTCTCCACGCCTGGCCGGGTCCATGTATATGATGTCCGGACGGAAATCTCCAAGAAGGGCGGAAGAGGATGTCTCATCTGCAGAATTTCCGACGGCTGCGTTGGAAACTTCGATGTTATCGGCACCCAGGGCCTTGAAGTTATGTCTTGACGAATCACATAGGACCGTCTGCATCTCATTGTAGAGAACCTTTTCCGCCTTCTGCGAGAAGAACCATGAGTCTACTCCCAGCCCTCCTGTCAGATCGGCTATCTTCCATTCACCTCCTGCCATGATGCGGTCTGCCAGCGATGCCTTATATTGTGCTGTTGCAGAACTGCTGCATTGTTCTGCAGAGAGTCTGACAGGAAATATCAGGGAAGGATTGTCATGCCATTCGTTTACCTTGCCCTTAAGTTTCCGTCTGCTTTCTATGCAGTTGACGGCCAGCTGCATGTCGATGTCCGGCCACTTGTCCTTTGCAAGCAGCAGTCTGGACGTATCGTCGCCCATGTGATCGGATATGAATCTGGCCAGATTGTCCATCGGGAATTACTTTATGCAAAGATAGGTGATATTATTCTAATACAAGTGTGTTGTTATTCAAATTTAAATTGATATATTTGTATGTTCTATGTATTTAAACCACTTAAAACAATAACAAAATGGCTTATAAAGTAATTGACATCGAAGGCGTAGGCGCAGCTTATGCTGAGAAACTTACAGCGGCTGGCGTTGTTACGACTGCACAGCTTCTTGAAAAATGTGCTGCTCCTGCAGGCCGCAAGGCTCTTGCAGAAGAGACAGGTATTTCTGACAAGCTCATCCTCAAGTGGGCTAATCATGCAGACCTTTTCCGTGTAAAGGGTGTAGGCCCTCAGTTTGCAGAACTTCTTGAGGCTGCTGGTGTTGATACTGTCAAGGAACTTGCTCACAGAAAGGCAGAGAATCTTGCTGCAAAGATGGCAGAGGTAAACGAGGAGAAGAAGCTCGTCCGTCGTGTACCGGTAGTTGCAGAGGTGCAGAAGATGGTAGACTTTGCTAAGGAACTCCCTGGAGTGCTTACTTACTAGTATCCTGAATCTCATGATATATGGCCGTCGCGTTATTTCGCGGCGGCTTTTTTCATTCTTGGTCTGGACATTGCTATATGACCGGCATATGATTAATTTAATGTTATATGAAACGGTTAGTAGTATTGTTTGCTATGGCGGTCTTAGGATCGCTGTTTGCTGATAAGGCAAGTGCATGCACAGGCATCAGCCTTGCTGCGCAGGACGGAAGCCGCGTTGTGGCCAGGACTGTAGAATGGGCGGCGACTCCGATGCAGTGCGGCTATGTAGTGGCTCCAAGGGGGCATATGCATCAGTCTTATACTCCGACAGGAGAGAACGGACTCAGATATCAGGGAGTCTATGGTTATGTAGGTATTTACACCGAATATGAACCCTTTGTCGTCGAAGGGGTCAATGAGGCAGGACTGTCTGCCGGACTTTTCTTCTTCCCGCAATATGGAGATTATGCTCCATACGATGCTGCGGATAACGACAAGACTCTCTGCGACATGCAGTTTGTCTCATGGGTTCTTTCCCAGTGCTCGACCATAGATCAGGTAAAGGAAGAGCTGTCGAAACTTACTCTCGTCACATTGAACAACAAGATCGGTGCTGTGCACTGGAGGATTACCGAACCTAACGGACGCATGGTGGTTCTGGAAGTTGTTGCAGGTGTCCCACATTTCTATGAGAACAAGCTGGGCGTGATTACCAATGCCCCTGGTTTTCAGTGGCATATGACAAATCTGAACAATTACGTCAATCTTGAGCCTGGTTCGGCACCTGACAAAACCATCAAGCCGGGCATAACCCTCAAGCCTCTGGGACATGGCAGCGGAATGCTTGGACTTCCAGGCGATTTCACATCTCCTTCAAGATTTGTACGTGCGACATTCTTCCAGACGACTTCTCCGGTATGGGCGACAGGATTCGACACAGTCGTTCAGGCCTTCCATATCCTGAACAACTTCGACATTCCGATCGGATCGCAGCATGTCAAGTTTGAAATCCCTAAAGACATGCCGAGTGCGACACAGTTCACTGCAGCAACAGACCTTAAATCAATGAAATTCTATTACAGGACGGCCTGGAACAGCAATATCCGCTGCATCGACCTTCTTGACATAGACTTCCATAAGGTAAAATATCAGTCTCATCCTTTGGACCAGACTCAGGTACAGCCGGTAGAGATGGTCAAGGTAAGATAGCTCTCCCGTCCTCTGCGGTGGCAAGGCCGGCCATTTGCTGAGGCTCATTATATTTCATCTTTATTTGCGTTCGCCGGAAACCCGATGGCTCGGGCTCCGGCGAAATTTTGTATATTCGCGGTCATAAATCCATGACCGCATATGAAGAAGTTCAAAGTTCCTGATACATATGTAATAATATTTGCCGTAATCGCCATCTGTGCTATATCCACATGGTTCGTTCCAGGAGGAAATCCGCAGACATGGCAGGTATTCTCCGCCCTTTACGAAGGATTCAGCCAGCAGGCAGGCATCATTGCGTTTGTTCTGATAATAGGAGGGTCATTCTGGGTGGTGAACAGCACGAAAGCCGTAGACGAAGGCATAATGGCATTCATTTCCGAAGTCAGGACTCTTGAAAGGTTCTCCATTATCCGCAAGCTGGGGGTGGGGAATATCGTAATCGTACTGATAATGCTGCTCTTTGGCCTGTTTGGTGCTGTTTTCGGCATGAGCGAAGAGACCATAGCATTTGTCGCAGTCGTGATTCCGTTGGCAAAATCTCTCGGATACGATGAGGTTGTGGGCGTGTGTATGGTGTATGTCGCAGCCCATGTGGGATTTGCAGGCGCTATGCTTAATCCTTTCACAATCGGAATCGCCCAGGACATGTCAGGGCTTCCTCTCTTCTCCGGTATCGAATACAGGACCTTCTGCTGGGTGGTGCTGATGGCCATTACTATTGTCTTTGTCCTGTGGTATGCCTCCAAGGTGCGTAGGAAGAATGCTATTGCAGAAGTTCATAATGCTGCTTCAGGTCCTGTAGAAGCTACGGATGAACTTCCGAAAAGGAATGCATGGATATCTTTTGTCATACTTTCGGTTGTAACAGTCCTGTTCTCTGTTTTCTATGCCGGAAACTGCAGCATAAAGCTTGGACAGTCTGTCTATGAAGCTCCGTGGCTTCTGTGGGTTATAGAGGTGCTCTTCATCCTGTCTTCTATTGTCTCTTTGAGGAAGTCATCCAGGATGTATATACTTAACCTGCTGATGTTCACCATAGTATATATGGTCGTCGGAGTCATGGGATACGGCTGGTACCTTCCTGAAATATGCGCTCTTTTCATGGCCCTCGGCGTTGCGGCAGGCTTTTCTGCAGGATATAGTGCCGACAGCATTTCGAAAGAGTTCATCGCCGGGGCCAAGGACATATTCTCAGCGGCTCTTGTGATCGGTTTTGCAGCGGGCATTATAGTCATACTCAAGGATGGACAGGTTATCGACCGCATGCTTGCTTCCATGGCTTCAGCATTGGACGGAGCCGGCAGGGCAGGGGCCTTAGGATCGATGTATGGAATCCAGACCTTCATCAATCTCTTCATACCTTCTGCATCCGCAAAGGCTGCTGTCACTATGCCGATCATGGCTCCGTTTTCAGATATGATCGGGGTCTCACGTCAGGCGACCGTCCTTGCCTTCCAGTTCGGTGACGGATTCACGAATATGATAACCCCATGCTCCGGAGTTCTTATGGCCGTTCTTTCGGTAGCGAAGATACCTTATGAGAAATGGTTCAAGTGGGTATGGAAGTTCATCCTTCTTCTCATTGCAGCAGGTTTCCTCCTTCTTCTTCCGACTCTTTGGCTTGATCTTCCGGGATTCTAGAAATTTAAAAGCCGCTACCTTCCCAGGCGGCGGCTTTTTCTTGTACTTTAACTTAGATTTAGGTTTAAAACCAGTAAAATTTTCTGATAACACTGTTGTTATATCAGTTCGTCTCTTTCTGCTTTTTACCTTCTGAAAGCAAAGGTATATATTATGTCTGTGCCGATGAAATAAGTGTGATATATGGGGTGAAAATGTGATATCACCCCTGTTTTTGTGACTAAAATCGATTATTTGTGACTAAAAAATATATTTTGTATTTTTGTCACATCAAAATTGTGACTAGATTATGACTCAGATTGCCCCTGTTTTCAGAAAGTTCGTGCCTCAGCTCCTGCACATAGTCGTGCTGCCCGTCTTCTTCTTTACCTTCATGCTCCTTCTGCGTCCTGAAGGCGTCGTAAATATGTTAGGGAAGGAGTGGTTCGGTGTACATCTTACAATAATGTCCTGCATCATACTTGTATCTGAGATCCTGATCCGTATTCTGTATTATTTTCTGCCATTGAGGATAAACTACTCTATATATACTTTATGGTGTTTCGGGGAAATCATCTTCATGTCCTTTTTTACAGCTCTTTATCTGTGGCTGGTTCTTGGGAAGACCATGCTGTATTTTGAATTTGTAACTGCCTCGTTCAGATATCTGTTTCTCTCTCTGATCTTCGCCTATGCCATTCTGGCTCTTGCAATGAGGATTTATGATTACAGACATAAAGAAGATGCGACAGATTCCAATCCTGCCCAAAGGATGCGCTTCTATGACAATCAGCATAATCTGAAGATCGTTCTGACTGCTCCCGTCGTTCTGTATATAGCCGCGGAAGAGAATTACGTTAATATTTTTTATCTGGAAAACGGTAGAGTCAGGGAGTATTGCCTCAGGAGTTCGATGAAGGCTATAGACGAACTTTGTCAGGATAACGGCCTTATGCGTTGCCACAGATCATTTTACATAAATCCCACCCATGTCAAGGTCTTGCGAAAGGACAGGGATGGGATCATGTATGCTGAACTGGATGCTTCAGACGTGCGTCATATTCCTGTTTCGAAGAAATACTACGACCGTCTTTCCGACCTTCTTTAGAACAGGCCGTACAGCTGTGCGTCTATCTTGTCGGTAATCTGTGCGAAATCTTCAGGGCGGTTTTCAAAATCAAGGTCGTCTGCCTCGATCACGAGCACCTTTCCCGGATAATCTGCAATCCATGCATCATACCTTTCATTCAGATTGTTAAGGTATTCGATGCTGATGCTTTTTTCGTATTCTCTGCCTCGTTTCTGGATCTGGGAGACCAGATGAGGTACGGATGACTTCAGGTAGATGAGAAGGTCAGGCTCTCTGACCATGGACATCATCAGTTTGAAGAGCTGCATGTACGTGTCGAAATCGCGGTCCGACAGATTACCCATTGACTTGTTGTTCGCGACGAAGATGTGTACGCCCTCGAGTATGGTCCTGTCCTGGATTATCACGTCATCGGACTTGGAAATCTCAAGAAGATCCTGGAAACGCTGGGCAAGGAAGTAGGTCTCAAGGTTGTATGACCATCTTTCAATGTCCTTGTAATAGTCTTCCAGGTACGGATTGTATGTAACGGACTCGTATTTAGGAGTCCATCCGTAATGCTGCGAGAGCATTCTTGTGAGAGTTGTCTTTCCGCAACCGATGTTGCCGGCGATTCCTATATGCATGTCATCTTATTTAAAATCCCCGGTCGAACCGGGGATAAATGTTATACAAGTCCCTGTGCCATCATCGCTTCGGCAACCTTGATGAAGCCGGCGATGTTTGCACCCTTGACATAGTTCACGTAGCCGTCCTCTTCTGTGCCGTACTTGACGCATGCTTCGTGGATGTCAGTCATGATCTGCCTGAGGTGCGCATCCACTTCCTCGCGTGTCCACTTGAGCCTCATGGAGTTCTGGGTCATCTCAAGACCTGAAGTCGCTACGCCGCCGGCATTGGATGCCTTTCCAGGAGAGTAGAGCAGCTTCGCGCTCTGGAATACCTCGATAGCCTCTGGTGTACAAGGCATGTTTGCTCCTTCAGCTACGCAAATGCATCCGTTTGCCACAAGTGTCTTTGCCTGCTCTTCGTTGAGCTCGTTCTGGGTTGCGCACGGCATTGCGATGTCGCACTTCACACCCCATGGGCGCTCGCCAGGGAAATACTGTGCTGTAGGATACTTCTCCGCATATTCCCTGATACGTCCTCTGTATATGTTCTTGAGCTCCATGATGTATGCGAGCTTCTCTGCGTCGATTCCGTCCGGATCATAGATGGTTCCGTTCGAGTCAGACATTGTAACGACCTTTGCACCGAGCTGGAGGGCCTTCTGTGCGGCGAACTGAGCGACGTTTCCTGAACCTGAAATCGCTACTGTCTTGCCTTCGTAGCTGTCGCCGCGTGTCGCGAGCATTGCTGATGCGAAGTAGCATGTGCCGTATCCGGTAGCTTCAGGTCTCATCGGGCTACCACCCCATGTCTGGCCCTTTCCGGTGAGCACGCCTGTGAATTCGTCGCGGAGTCTCTTGTACTGTCCGAACATATATCCGATTTCACGTCCGCCTACTCCGATGTCGCCTGCAGGAACGTCTGTGTCGGCTCCGATATGCTTCTGGAGCTCTGTCATGAAGCTCTGGCAGAAGCGCATCACCTCATTGTCAGACTTTCCCTTAGGATCAAAGTCCGATCCTCCCTTTGCCGAACCCATAGGAAGGGTAGTGAGGCTGTTCTTGAATGTCTGTTCGAATGCAAGGAACTTCATGATGCTGAGGTTCACGCTAGGATGGAAGCGGATGCCTCCTTTGTAAGGGCCTATGGCGCTGCTGCACTGCACGCGGAATCCTCTGTTCACGCGGATTTCGCCCTCGTCGTCAAGCCATGGGACACGGAAGATTATGATTCTTTCTGGCTCTACTATTCTTTCGAACACCTTGAGATCCATAAGGTACGGATGCTCTACGATGTAAGGTGCCACGCTTTCGAGCACTTCCTTTACTGCCTGATGAAATTCTTTTTCACCTGGGTTTCTGGCGATAAGGTCTGCCATGAAACCGTCTACATAATTCTTTGTGTACTGATCCATAATCGTGTCTATCTGTATAGGGGTTTATGATTCGAATATCTTTGCAAATTTGCAAAAATTCTGTCTCAAATCCAAGTGATGAAAGGTTTTTTAGTATATTTGTAAATTATCAGTAAATATGTTTTCCTATGAGTTCTACGGGTGATAATTTTGATTCCTTGCTGGATGCCTGGATTCAGGATCAGCTATATATAAATACATCAGATGCAGATAAGGTTCCAAATCCTGATCCGGTCAAGGTCATTCAGGCTGATTATGCATTCTGCAATAGCGGTGTGCGGCCTCAGTATATGTCTGACTCACACAGTATGGTATGGTACAAGGGCGGATTTCTCAAGCTGAGGCTGAAGATTCTGAATCCGCGCTATCGTGAGTATAGCGAATCGTTTGCGTTCTCTGTTACGATAAAGGTCTACAGGTACACAGGCGGTCTTTTGTCTCCGGTTTCAGAAGAAGTCTTTGCCGAATATATAGATGAGCCCGAAAATAATGTGGTAGAAAGATATTTCGAACTCAAGGGCTGCAAGGAACCGGCTTCATATCAGGTACAGATTTACTCCAATGAAAAATGCGTGCTTGATGAGAAGATATTCATGGTGGATCTCCCCGAACCATATGTGTCTGCCGCGAAGTTCTCCACTCTGTTTCTGCACAGGGTAGATAAAGGTAAGCTTGTTGATTATGAGAACCTCGGACCTCAGTATTCTACATTCGATATAAATGATCTCGGATCCGTTCTGTTGGGTGTGTCATACGAGATGAACGTAGGAAAGGACAAGGTCGGAGATGATGTCAATCTGCCTCTTACTGTAGATGTGTTCAATGAACAAGGTTATAAGGTGTGGCATGAATGTCAGGGAGTCACGATATATGAAATCGAAGGTGTCAGGTATATCTGCGGTTTCTTCGAGATTGGTTCCGATGATTCTCTGCCATGGAAAGAGGGATCGTACCGTGTCGATGTGCGTTTCTTTGATGAACTGATGAACTCATGTACTTTTTATGTGGGGTCCAGAAACGTTGAATATCAGTTCAATAAGACAGAACTGGTGCCTAGGCTCAGTACTGTTGGAAAGAAACATATCTCTGCAGAAAGAAACATGGACTCCATGGAGAAGCTTAACCAGCTGATCGGCCTTGGAAATGTGAAGAAGAAGATAGATGAGTACCGCAGTGTCGTGATGCTTTCCAACAAGCGTTCGCAGATGGGCCTCCCAGCTGTCAGACCGGTTCTGCATGCCGCCTTCATGGGTAATCCGGGAACGGGAAAGACGACAGTGGCGAAGATCCTCGGCGCCATGATGAAGGAGCTGGGACTGTTGAGCAGCGGTCATGTCGTCGTAGAGGAGAGAAGCACGCTGATGGGACAGAACTATGCTTCCGAACAGGAGAAGACCTTGAGCGCTCTTGAGCGCGCGAAAGGTGGCATCCTGTTCATTGATGAGGCATACCTTTTATATAAGCCGGATGACCCTAGGGATCCGGGAATGAATGTGATAGAGACCCTGCTTACAGCTCTGGCCGATTCTGAGCAGCAGGACTGGATGCTTCTTATAGCCGGATATACGGAACCTATGAAGAGGCTTCTGGAGCAGAACGCCGGACTGAAATCCAGGATTCCGGAGCAGAACCGCTTCCATTTCGATGACTATACGGTAGACGAACTCATGCAGATTGCAGATCTGTTCTGCAAGCAGAACGGTTATGAGATGTCTGAGGATGCCCGCCGCAAGGTGCTCGAAAGGGTGGAGCGCGAGTATGGGCTCAGGGACAACAAGTTCGGTAATGCCAGGTTTGTGAACAACCTCTTCAAGATAGAGATTGTGCCGGCATTTGCATCAAGGGTCAATAAAATCGAAGATCCTACTGTAGAAGACCTTATATTCATAAAAGGAGAAGACGTCTCGACCAGGACAATCTCTGAAAAATTTGATGACCGTTTCGATATGGAAGGCCTCAAGAGGGCTCTTGCCAGACTCGACGGCATGGTCGGACTTGACAAGGTAAAGGAAATGATCCATGGAATGGTCGATACTGCCATATGGCTTCGCGATGCAGGAAAGCCTTATTTCAACAGCAGGTCGCTGAAATGGACATTTGCCGGAAATACCGGTACAGGAAAGAGTGCGGTTGCATCCATCCTTGGAGAAATCCTCAAATGCATGAATGCTCTGGAAAGGGGGCATCTTGTCGAATTGAATGGGGAAGAACTGGCCGGGATGCCGGCATACAGGCAGGAAGAAGTCATCAAGGATGCTGTAGACAAAGCTGTCGAAGGAGTCCTTTTCCTTGACGGAGATGCATGGGACAGATCCATGGACCGCGGGCTTGATACAGCTGCGTTAAGGCTTAAGATTGAAAGCAAGGTCTCGGAACTGCGTGGAAGATGTGCCGTAGTCATCGGCGTATGCAAGGACAGCATAGGTACCATCGACAGCATCATGCTTCCGGCAGACAGCCCATACCACCTTATGTTTGAAGATTATGATGCCGGCCAGCTTCTGATGATCGTCATGAAGATCCTCGAAAAGAATGGCCTTACTCTTACAGAAGAAGCTTCAGACCATCTTTCTACATACATCAGTGCAATGAAAAAGGCCAACACCTATGGTCTGGCGTCGGCCCGTACTATGAAGTATATCTCGAACATGATCTATGACAAGTATCTGTTCAGGATGAGTCAGTCTCCTGATTCCCCGGTCAATCAGATCATTCTTGATGATGTTGACGAGTTTGTCTGGAAGGAGGCTCCGAGAAAAACCATCGGCTTCTAGTCCTAGAACAGGAAGCCGGTGTTGATGTAGAATGCTCCATTTCCATCCTGCTTGTTGAAGCAGCGTGCATATTCGAAGGCAACGATGAAGTTCTGGTTCATGATGAACCTCAGTCCTGCGCCTGCAGAGGCGTGGAGTCCGTCCTTGCGTGATGTGTCGATGTACCTCTTGTAGAGATCCTGTTTTACTCCTGTCTTGTTTGTCAGGTCATACCCCTTGAATACATGCGCACCGTCGGTAAAGGCGCTGAGGGCGAATGCTATGTTCTGGTTAAGAAGCTGGAAATCAACGAATCTGTAGCGGAACTCTATGTTGTAGAATCCTGTGTGAAGACCCTGTACCCTGTCAAGCATCAGACCGCGGGTCGTACGGTATCCTCCGATTGCATCAAAGTCACGCTTGTCTCCCATGTTGGAATAATATGGCATCATGTACCACGGAGTGTTCTTGCCGAGGAATCCCTGATATGCGAGACGGTAGGCCAGAACAAGCTTCTCTGTTCCGAGCGGAACATACTGTCTCCATGTTGCAGAAATCTTGTATGCCTCCTGGCTTGATCCGAGCCATTTAGGGCCAAAGATGGCGTGAGCCTCTGCCCATATACCCCTTGTAGGATTGTTTTCAACGTTTCTTGAGTCATAAAGGAGACCGGCTTTGATAGCCGAAAAGAACTGGTTCGGCTTTTCGTTCGGGTTGATGATGCCCCAGTCTTTGTAAAGGCCATACAATGAACCGTCCTCTACAGTATAGCCTTTCGGAGTGAAGTCCTGGTTGTTCACCCAATAGAATGAATAACCTGCCTCCCATTTGAAGTGCTCAGTGATGTCTCCGATGAAGTCTGCCTTGCCGACGAATGACTGCCTGCTGTAGCGGTAGAAGCCTTTCGGGAACTTTCCCTTGTCAATAAACTTGTTTTCCAGCTTCTGACCTTTGTCCGTGTCGTCATATCTGATGAAATCCGGATTGTCTTTCAGGAAATTGTCATCGGCGAATACATAATTGCTCTGATAACCGTTGAATCCATAGAAGTCGAGCGCAGCTTCGTTTGCATACTTTGTGCATACGGATAGACGGACATTGTCGAATATCTGTTTGTTGTCATAGTTGAGATAAAGATTCCATGTGCCGCCTGTGTATGCCGAAGCTTCAATGTACCAGGTTGAGTTCGGGTTAGGGTAGTTCTTGCCGTCACCGAAATTGTAGATGTTCAGAAGGGCTCCGTACTGGAATCCTCGGTCAGCATCGAATGCCACGACCGGGAGGGGACCGAAGTTCAGGCCTGTCTTAATGATTTCCCCGTTCTCGTTATATTTCACATTCTTCTTTTCCTTCTTCGTCTCCTTGTCTTCTGACCAGGAGTCAGCAGTATCTGCAAATGCAGGGATGCAGAGCATCATGGCCGCAATCGCGGTGGTCAATGTTCTTATCATATGCTTATTTAAGGTTAAGGTTTATAATCTGTAAAAGTCCTTGACGATTGATCTGAATCTCTTTCTGAGCTTCTTGCATCTTGTCACCTTGATGTCGGAAACGAATCTGCGCATACCTTCGATATAGTCATGGAAATAACTGTATGAAGGGATGAAGAGCAGAAGGATACCGAGGGCCACGAACCATGGGGTGTAGCAGAAGGCGAGTGCAGCAAGAGCGGCGAACCATACAATGCCCATTCCGAGCTTCATTCCGAAACTTACCGTGTTTCTGAACGCTTTGTCCTTGATCATGCTTCTGACTATCTTTTCTGCCACCCACATAGGGAGGCAAAGTACGGCGCTTAAAATGAAGAATGGGAGTCCGACGAGTGCCGCAAATGACTTGCCTGCAATGTTAAGGGCGTTGTTCTTCTTTCGGAAAGAATACATTGAGATACCGTCTTTCCTCCTGTATTTCTCGAATTCATTTACGTCTGCAAAGAGCTCTTCCATCTCCTCCGGTTTCTCCTGACATCTGCTCTCGATTTCAGCGACAATCCTGCGGTTGTCAGCCATGCTGTCGGACAGACAAGTTCCGGAGTTTCCGTATGGTTTCTGATCTGAAGCTATGGAAAGAATCTTCACAAGAGTCCATTTCTCCTTAAGGTGTTCTCCGTCAGGTATATATGTAAAGAGTTCGGACATTCTGCCGGCAAGTTCCTTACGTAAAGGCTCCATCATCTGGGCCTCGTTCTCGACATTGAGGGTCTTGACGAACTCTGTCACGTTAAGAGGTTTTCCGTATGTTACAAGAGATGTGCTTCTGTATCTGAAGAAATCTCCGTACTCGATGCCGACAGGGACAATATATATAGGTTTGCTGTCTCCGAACTTCGCATTTGCTGCGAGGGCTGCGCGGAAAATGCCTTTGCCGAGAGGTAGAAGCGACTTTTCTGGTCTGTGCCTGCCTTCCGGGAACATGCAGAATCTTACGTCATTCTCCAGGGTCTCGACTATGATGTCCTGCGTCTCAACATTCTTGAGCACGTTGCGGAGACCGTCTCTCTGGCGGACCATCGGAAGGATGCGGAGAAAGAACATGATCCTGGCGATCAGCTTGTTGTTGAACATGTCGGCTCTTGCTCCGAATACGGTAGATCCTTTATATGAGCGGAGGATGACCAGAGCATCCATCAATGTGTTGCAATGGTTTGCCGCAAGCAGTACAGGTCCGTCAGTCGGAATATTCTCTTCGCCCCTGACTTCCACCTTTCGGTAGCTGTGTCTGGTGCACCAGTCCACAATGGGTCTCAAAAGCGAGTATCCCAGATTCTTTTCGTATATCTTTTTCTTTGTCATTTCTGAATTTCTTATTCTTCAGCTACTTCCTTGCGTCCGCGCCATCTCCAGAGTCCAGCAAGGGTGAGTCCGGATATGATGTGCCATACGCCCCACCATGCTGTGATCACCAGCATGCCGCCGTTATTTGCCCATGCTCCCGTGTCCGGGAAGATGTTTGGGTTGAGAAGGAGGATGAGTCCGAGACCGGAGTTCTGTATTCCTGTCTCAATCGTAAGCGTTCTGCGGTCCTTGTATGGGAGCTTCAGCAATGTACTTGTTCCGAATCCGATTCCGAGAGCAAGCAGGTTATGCAGGAGCACGATGAGGAAAATGTATTTGATGCATGCCAGGAATACATCCATGTTGCCTGTGAAGATGATCACCACCATGGCAATGAAGACTGCGATGGAAAGGTACTGGAGAGGCTTCTTGAGGATCTTCGTTACTTTAGGAAGGTACTGTCCGCAGAGGATTCCGAGCACGAGCGGAATGCCCATGATGATGAATATGCTCTGGAATATCTCTCCGAGCGGAATCTCAAGCTCGGGAAGAGATGCTATTCCATGGTTGCCGGCAAAATTGAGATACATCCTGCCCCAGAAAGCGAAGTTCAGAGGGGTTGTTATCACGCACGCCGCTGTGTTGAAAGCTGTAAGCGATACCGAGAGTTCCGAATTGCCTCGTGAGAGGGAAGTGATGAAATTTGAAATGTTACCTCCCGGGCAAGACGCCACAAGTATCATTCCCAGGGCGATCATAGGGGAAATCCAGTGGCCGAAAATCATGATGAGGCACAATGTCAGCGCAGGAAGAAGAACCAGCTGGCATGCGATGCCTGTCAGGATGGATTTCGGATTCTTTATTATGTCTACAAATGTAGCAGGCTTGATGCCGAGTGCGACGCCGAACATTACGAATGCAAGAACGATATTCAGCAGAGTCGAACCTCCGTTCATTGTGACGTTCAGTGCGTCAAGGTTTCGAATGACTTCTTCACTCATTTTTTATTCAGGTTTAAGAATTAGTAAACAAAGATACTATTTTTTGCGTTAACGGCAAGTCGTAGTCCCCTTTAATGTGTAAAAGTCGTCTATTTGTGGCAGAATTCCAAATATTTTGTGTAAGTTTGTAAGCGGACCAGACTATGAGGATATGGCTTATATATTGATTTTCTTATATCTAGGCTTGTCTCTTGCCATTCAGCTTATGGCAGGTGATTTCCCTGTCTCTCTCTTTTCCTTCCCTGTAAACATTCTTTTATTAATATTGTGGGCAGGTGTCGTCATCGGTTTGTGGAAAGCCAGACCCAAATCCGGATTTGTCAGATTCATGCTTTCTCCAGAGGCGACATACCTTGCCATAGGGCTGTTTCTTGCCTTTTGTCTGACAGTCGGGATAACAGGATTCAGATGGCTGACAGGAACATGGCCGTTCGTCGCATTTCTTCTGTATTTCCAGACCGTTCTGGCCTATGTGATTCTGCGAGGCTGGCGCCAGCCGACGGCTACAGGCGCGCGTCTGGGCGCTGTCAGATGGCGTTTCCTTATGCTCCACGTCGGACTGCTGATTGCAATTGGCTCTGCATTCTGGGGAGCCTCTGAGACCGAGACTAAGATGGTTAAGGCTTACAAGGGTGTAGAAGTTTCTGAGGCTATCACTGAAGACGGACGTGTCAGCTGGCTTAAATACAGTCTGGTTCTGGATGACTTCAATGTCTCGTTCGGCAGCGACGGCATGCCTTCCGACTATCGGGCGCAGCTTTCTGTCGGAGATGAAAAGGTTACTCTGCGTGTCAACCATCCGTACCCGATAAGATTTGGCGAAGACCTGTATCTTTCAGGATATGATACGTTTGCAGAAGAATATTGCATTCTTCAGATAGTGAGGGAACCATGGCGTTATGGTGCGCTGGCAGGAATCGTTCTGATGCTCTCGGGGGCATTCCTGCTTTTTGTCGGAGGGCCAGACAGAAGAAACAGACAGGTAGAGTGATATGATGTGGGAAATGTTCATATGGTTCGGAATCGCAGCCGTATTGCTTTCGGCCGCCGGCGCAGTCGCTGCGCTCGGCGCCAACGACCATTGGTCGGTGTCGTCGGTCAGATACCGCCAGCGTCGAAGCTGGGCGATCGCCTCCACTTCAATGGCAGTGTCCGTCATGGTGGCTTTCATCGTGCTTCTGTGGATCAGCCTTGAACGGCCGCCGCTGAAGACGATGGGGGAGACAAGACTGTGGTATTCCTTCTTTGCATTGATTTCCGGTCTGTTCACATATGTCAGGTGGCGCTACAAATGGATCCTTTCATTCTCTACAGTACTGGCGACGGTATTCATCGTGATAAACATCCTGAAGCCGGAGATTCACGACCAGTCGCTCATGCCTGCATTGCAGAGCCCCTGGTTCATTCCGCATGTGACCGTATATATGTTCTCATATTCTCTTCTGGGGTGCGCCTTCCTGATCGCTGTCTTCGGTCTCTTCAAGAATGGCAAGGACATGCTGCAGGCGGCTGATACTCTGGTATATATCGGCACAGCATTCCTTACCTTCGGAATGCTTTCCGGAGCGATATGGGCGAAAGAGGCATGGGGACATTACTGGAACTGGGATCCGAAAGAGACTTGGGCCCTTGTTACATGGCTCTGCTATATTTTATACATACATCTCAGACTTATGGGAAGAGTGTCGCAGAGGACCTTATGTCTTCTGCTGATCTTCTCGTTCATGTGCCTGCAGATGTGCTGGTGGGGTGTGAACTATCTCCCGTCAGCCCAGGACAGCATTCATGTTTATAACAGATGATATTATGAAGAAACTTTTCAGATGGTGCGTGCCTATGCTGCTGGTGGCAGCTGCCGCAATGACTTTGGTCTACAGGCTGGTGAACCGGCTTCCTGATGCAGGTCTTCCGGATAATCTTCAGGTATTGGAAATCTTTGAGGAGGGAGGCTGTCTTTCATGCCATTCCGCAGATCCGGAGGTTCCTTTCTACGCAAAGATGCCGGTTGCAGGCAAGATTGTCATGAAGGACATCGATTCCGGATACCGTGCCTTCGACATCGAGCCTTTCATGGATGCTCTTGCTGTCGATGGTGAGGTCAGTCCGGTCGATCTGGCAAAGATCGAGAAGGTGGTCCTCGACGACCGTATGCCTATGCCGAAGTATTATCTCGTCCACTGGGGAAGTTCCCTTACCGATGCCAAGAGGGCTGTCGTCCTCTCATGGATCAGGGACAAAAGGATTTCGATGTATGATGACGGCCTTGCCGGAGACAGGGCTGCGGAGCCTGTACGTCCTATAGATACGGAAGTGGAGTATGATGAAGCAAAGGCCGCTCTGGGCTTCGCTTTGTTCCATGACACCCGTCTTTCAGTCGACAATACTGTCTCATGCGCAACATGCCATGCTTTGGAGACGGCCGGAGTGGACAATCATCAGTATTCTCATGGAGTAGACGACCAGCTTGGAGGAGTCAATGCACCGACGGTCTATAATGCTGTGTATAATTTCGTCCAGTTCTGGGACGGAAGGGCAAAGACTCTGGCTGACCAGGCTGCAGGACCTCCGCTCAACCCGGTGGAGATGGCGTCGACATCGTTTGATGAAATCATCGCCAAGCTGAAAGCAGACAAGCCGTTTGCAAAGGCGTTCGGCAAGGTATATCCTGACGGACTCACGGAAGCCAATATCACAGACGCTATCGAGGAGTTCGAACGCACTCTCATAACTCCGAACTCAAGATTCGACAAATGGCTCCGTGGCGACGATTCGGCGATCACAGCCGAAGAGCTTGCCGGTTATGAGCTGTTCAAGAAGTATGACTGCGCGACATGCCACGTCGGACCTAATCTGGGAGGACAGTCTTACGAGCTTATGGGACTCCGCAGACATTATTTTGCCGACAGGGGACTGGAGCTTACCAACGAGGATAACGGCCGCTACAAGGAGACACAGGTGGAACGTGACCGCCACCGCTTCAAGGTTCCTGGCCTTCGCAATGTCGAGCACACATGGCCATACTATCACGACGGAACCCGTCATACTCTTGACGAGGCTGTCCGTGACATGGCTCTGTATCAGAGCGGAGTCGAACTTTCTGAACCGGAAGTGGAGAAGATCGAGTCATTCCTCAAGACTCTGACCGGCGAGCACAACGGAGTTCAGATAACCAGCAACAACCCGCGTGAACACATTCACGGACATTAGGATAAGATGACAAACGGCAGCCGATCGGCTGCCGTTTGTCATTATTTCCCTTTTCCGAAGAAACGGTCGATTATCAGGGCGATGGCTCCGTCGCCGGTCACGTTGCAGGCTGTGCCGAAACTGTCCATGGCGATGTAAAGCGCTATCATCAGAGCCTGCGCTTCCTGGTCGAATCCCAGCATCGACTGCAGCAGTCCGAGCGCAGCCATTATTGCGCCTCCCGGGACGCCGGGGGCAGCGACCATTGTGATTCCCAGCATGCAGATGAATCCGAAGAACATCCAGAAGTCATACGGCATTCCCTGCATCATCATCAATGCCAGGGCACATGCAACGATCTTCAATGTGCTTCCCGACATGTGGATGGTCGAACAAAGAGGGATGACGAAGCCTGCCACATCTTCAGACACGCCGTTCTTTCTTGACTGTTCCAGAGTGACAGGGATAGTGGCGGCAGATGACTGTGTGCCCAATGCGGTGAAATATGCCGGCATCATCGTCCACAGCAGCTTGAACGGATTCTTATGTGTGCATCCTCCTGCTACGACGAACTGAATGATCAGGATGCCGATGTGGATGAGGAATATGATTCCGATTATCTTTATGAAGACTGTCAGGATGGCAAAGACCTGTCCGACATAAGTCATGTTAAGGAAGATTCCGAAGATGTAGAGGGGGAGAAGCGGTATTATCGCAGTTCTGATGGTCTTGATGACAACCTGTTCGAAATCATGAAATGCATCCTTGAGGGTCTTCCTTTCGTTCAAGGCGGCAAGTCCCAGTCCAAGCATGAAGGCCAGGACGAGTGCTGTCATCACATTCATCAGCGGCGGAATGGTTACCGTAAAGAATGGAAGAGGTTCAGCGGCGGATTCAATGCTGGCCAGCGCTTCCGGGCTTATCATCGAGGGGAAGACGGCTGCTCCCGTCAGGTATGAGCATAGTCCGGCGAAGATGGTCGATCCGTATGCGATAAGGACTGTTGTCAGAAGCATCTTTCCTGCACCGGAACCGATGTCTGAAATCGCTGGCGTTACCAGTCCGACGATGATCAGAGGTATTGCAAATCCCAGGAACTGGCTGAAGATTCCGTTGAAAGTGAGGAACAGTCTGACGATCCATTCAGGTACGATAAGTCCAAGTCCTATACCTAGTGCAATTGCTATCAGAATCTTGGACAAAAGGCCTATTTTAGGTGCTTTCATTTGGTTAACAAAAATGTTATATACAAAAACAAATATGTTTCATTAGTTGTGTTGTAATAAGATATTGGTAAATACTTACCAGAACTTATTTAAATCACGATTATACTCGAAACCGGCTTCCGAAAGCTTCTTCACGAGGTCTTCGGGATCAATTTCCATGTCTGAACACAGGTCTTCGAGGCTTGGATAGAAGTCCCGGAGCTTCATGTTGACCCAGCTCAGGAGCATCATCGGGTCTTTAGGGTAATCTGTCATTTCCATTCAATTTTATTCCGAGGATCTGTCCCTTTCAGGAACTCCTCGTAAGTTATGTATCTCGCTCCCATCGACCTCAGGTGCGGTGTTTCAAGCTGGCAGTCGATGAAGGTTCCGCCATGCTTCTGCATATGCCTTGCCAGATGTATGAGCGCTAGCTTCGATGCGCTGGGAACTACGGAAAACATGCTGTCTCCCAGGAAAGCTCCGCCGCTTGTGAAGCCGTACAGGCCTCCGACGAGGTCGTCGCCTTCCCACACTTCGACGCTCTGTGCGTGACCCATCTCGTGGAGTTCCATCCACGTGTCGATCAGTTCGGGTCCGAGCCAGGCATTGTCTTCGTCTATCCTGCCGTCTATGCATGCGCAACCCGTCAGGACTCCGTCGAATGCTTCTCCTATCGTGCAGCGGTATCTTCCCTTGTTCATCATGTTCCTCATCGAATGGGATACATGTATTTCAGAAGGGTATATCACGAACCTCTTGTGAGGGGCCCACCAGCAGATTCTTTCCAGCTTGTAGGCATAATAGGGGAATATGCCCATCGGATATGCCTTGGCTAGCCTCTGGGGTGTTATGTCGCCTCCGACGGCATAGAATCCGCTTTCGTTGCCGTAGCGCGGATCGGGGAAATCGTCCGTATGTGTCAGGTCGAATATCATGACAATGCGTATCCTTCGTCTGTTGCGGTAATGACAGCCCTGAAATTCTCTTTCCTTCCGAACAGTATCTCGCGCATCAGAAGCGGCGTCACACGTGCATTCAGCACTCTTTCAAGCTCCCTGGCGCCATATTCCGGCGTGAATCCTTCCTTAAGAAGCTTTTCGAATGCATCTTCGGTGATGTCGAGGATTATGTTCTTCGCATCCAGCCTTTCCTGAAGCTTCCTGATCTTGTCTTCCAGAATCATCCGGGCCATTCCCCTGTCCATGTCGTTGAAAACGACCACGGAAGTGAGTCTGTTGATGAATTCGGGGGCGAACACGTTCTTCACTTCCTTTGCCATGGCCGAGCCTGCATCTGCCTTCCTGTCGAATCCGATGCCTGCCTTGTGGGCATATCTGGCACCGGCGTTCGATGTCATGATCAGCACGACGTTCCTGAAGTCTGCCTTCCTTCCCTTGTTGTCGGTAATGACGGCATAGTCCATTATCTGGAGCAGCAGGTTGTAGATGTCTTCATGGGCTTTCTCGATTTCGTCAAGAAGCAGGACGCAGTACGGATTCCTGCGTATGGTGTCGGTCAGGATGCCTCCGTCGTCATAGCCGACATATCCGGCAGGGGAGCCTATGAGCTTCGCGACCGAATGCTTTTCGGAATATTCGCTCATGTCGAATCTGTGGAGCGGGACATGCAGCTGCTGGGCGAGCACCTTTGACAGTTCTGTCTTTCCTACTCCTGTAGGGCCTACAAACAGGAAATTTCCGATTGTCTTGCCGCTGTCGAGCAGTCCGGCCTTTGACATGAGGATCGCCTCTGAAACGGCCTTTATCGCCCCGTTCTGGCCATATATCTTCTGTCCGAGCCTTTCCTCCATGCAGAACAGGTCGTCGCGGATCTCCTCGTCGCTTGCCTGCACGTCCGACTTGCATATGTCGGCAAGAGCCAGGTCGATGGTCTTTGTACTTACGGCACCGAGGCCTTTCGCCTGTGCATATGCTCCGGCCTCGTCCATAAGGTCTATCGCCTTGTCCGGAAGACATCTGTCGAGCATGTACCTCTGGCTGCTTCTTACTGCATGGGAAGCAGTGCCGTCTTCATAGGTGACGCCGTGATGCTCCTCAAGACCGGGACGCAGGCTTTCCAGAATGGCCTCAGTCTCTTCTGCCGCCGGTTCCTCGACATCGATCTGCCTGAAGAGTCCGAGCACTCCGGAATTATTCGATTCCAGTTTCTTGATATCTTCGGGAGTCGCTGATATAATGAATTTTACATCGCCTGACTTGAAGTATGGAATCAGTAGGCTCAAGATGTCCTTCGAACTGTCATCCATCTTTCCTGCCCCTCCAAGAGACCTGAGTTCGTCGATATATACGGTAAGTCCACCTTCGTCAATGACTGCATCCATGATTTCCTGTACCCTGCCTTCCAGGTCTCCGCGATATTGTGTTCCACTTAACAATGCATTGACATTCAATTCTATAAGCATATCTTCCTTAAGTCTTGCTGGAACTTTTCCACTCTCCATCAGATGTGATATGCCTCTGGCAATCGTAGTCTTTCCAACTCCTCTGCCTCCTACAAGCAGAACATTGTTCTTGCGCTTTCTGCAAAGTATCCTGAGGGCTTTGTCCATCTCTTCCTTTCGTCCGACAATGGCGGGTTCGGGCTTTACCGGAGTAAAGTATTTCGACAGCCTGTCTTCCGCTGCTCCGCTCTGCGAATCACTTATAGCGATAAGTGAATTAAGGAACTCCGGAACGCTGCAGTCCAATGACTTCTCCATGTAATATCTTGCATATGAATCTTCCAGGCGGAAGAATGAATATATCACATGATGGAGCTGTACTGTATCGACCATGGCTGATGCAGCGGTCTTTCCTGCGGTCTCGAAAAGCTCCTGAAGCTGCTCTGAAAAATCTATCTTCAGGTCCAGTCCTTCCGGGACACTGCCAAGGTCGTTCAGATAGTCATACAGCTCGTTTTCAAGTTCCTGAGAACGTCCGCATTTCGTATAGGCTTCCCAAAAGTCCTTGTCTTTCAGGAAACCTGCAAGAAGGTGTTCCGGCGTAAGGAATTCGTGACGTTTTTCTGTCGCGATTCCATACGCTTCGACTAATGCTTCGGTAACTTGTTGTGTTTGATTTATAGCCATTTATATTATTCTGGTTGAATGTCAAATTTAAGTGGAAAACCCTCCGAACGGGCCATTCTGGTAGCTTTCGCCACCTTGCTTTTCGCGATATCGAGCGGGTACCTTCCCACAAGAGCCTTCTGGCGTATGTGGGTTTCCTCTGCAATCTCCTCCGCTTGCTGCTGCGTCTTTCCGAAGACAATCATCATGACCTCGATGACGAATTCAAAAGTCGTGAAATCGTCGTTTAGGATCATGACGCTGTATCTGCGCGGTTCCTTGGGAGCCGTCCTGACGTCGGACCGGCTTTCCTTCTGCAATTCGGTCTGTTCCATAGTAAATGATGCTTCGCGATATAAATACCGACAGCCTGCAAAGATAGTAAAAATCCTGCAGGCTGTCATATTCTACTTCCAGGCCCTCATCTTTTTGAGATGCCTGTTCAGATCCCTTTCTTCGCTGGTCTGTCCTGCGTAGACTTCGAGCAGCTCCTTTGACTCCTTTTCCGTGAGGATGTCATGGCGTCCGTACTTTTCCGCAAGGACTATGAACTCCCTGGTTATGCGCAGGAAATCTTCCCTTAACCTGCCGCAGAAGTACATGTAACTGCCGAGGTCTGTGTCCCATATTACCCATGAATCGTCATCGGAAGATATGCAGTAGAGGGCTGCGAGGCGGAGGAACCTCAATCCGTCTCCGTAATGTCCTGTGCGGAAAAGGAATCCGGCGTTATCCTCGTATGCCTTTACGAACCTCGAAGCCAGATCCGTGTCCAGAACTCCTGAACGGCGTTCCTCCTGCTGACATCTGCCGATTTCCTTGAAGTACGGTTCCTGCATGTCATGATGCAGGGACGGAATCATGCGGATTTCGGGATCATCCTGCCCTTTTACATTTCTTGTCCATGCTACCAGCTGATACTTTTTCTTTTCCATAATAACATTTATGATTAAAGGTTGAACAATCATCCGGCGCGGCTGCCCTATGTCAAAGAACTATGTGCTTCCGCACACGACGGGACACAATTATCCCGCATCAGGCTTTGACAGCCGTCCGGTAATGTTATAATGGAGCTGATTCTATGATTTCTGCCTGCAAATATAGACAGAATTTCCAATTACATATATTAATAGAGTGTAATTTTTCCGATTTCTATCACAATTAACGGATATTTAATCTATATTTGAAGTAAGATTGTTATTTGAATATAATGAAAGAATATAAACTGTTTTGCGGCGGATCATTTTGTTTCGATTATCTCGATGCCGATTATGAAACCAATGCAGCGGAAGACTATAGGGCTATGCTGCTTGGCAGTGTTGACGCTTTGCTGAGACCAGAAGAGGAGTCAGGTGTCAGGATCAGCGATTTAGTAACCTACATCGGCCCATTCTATTTCGAAACCGAAGCCATGGAAGCGGAGGACATCGTCAGGTGCGAGAAGCATATGATAGAAAAGTGTACGGATGCGGTCTTCATATTGGATGATGCTGCATGTCCGGGAACTGTCACGGAACTCATTTATGCAAGTTCCTTGAAGAAAACAGTTCATATCTTTTATGTTGACTATGGCATGGATGCTGAAACGGAAAGCCGCTTGCATACTCCATGCTGGTATCCGATAGTATTCTCCGGTTTGACCGATAGCGATGTGCATCTGTATCCTTGCTCAAGCCTTGCAGAAGCCAAGCAAAAGGTAAAGTCCACCTTTGGCAACTACCCGTACCTGAACGAGCATAACAAACAGGAACATGAGCCGTCGCATACGGCAGAGCATCTGCTTAATGCGACTATGGTCAGGATGTTCGGATGTCCTCGTTCGAGGAATGCGCATATTGAAAGGAAGAAATCGAAATGTGACTATATTCTTGATGCCGAACCGTCTGAAGCCCAAGTCGCTGAAATCGAAGCAAGAGTCAATGCGGCTATCGCTGCGAGCCTGGATGTCATGATCGGGTTCATGCCTCGTGAAAAGGCGGCGGAAATCGTGGATCTGAGCAAGTTGCCTGAAGATGCATCGGATATTCTCCGGATAGTCAGGATAGGGGATTATGATGCATGCGCATGTATCGGAAGCCATGTGTCAAATACATCTGAAATAGGAACATTCAAGATAATAAGCCATTCCTACGCTGATGGAATCTGGCGCTTGAGATGGAAAATAATAAAGTAAATAACTGATCGATTTACCATGAAGATAGCAGTACCTACAAGAGACGGGCACGTGGACGACCATTTCGGCCATTGTGCATATTATACCATTTTTGACGTGATCGATGGTAAGGTTGTAAACGTAAGCAGACTGGCTTCGCCGGAAGGATGCGGATGCAAGAGCGGGATAGCTCCTGTTCTGAAGCAGATGGGAGTCGCTGTGATGCTGGCGGGCAATATGGGACAAGGTGCGAAGAATGTCCTTGAAGCCCAGCGCATAGAGGTTGTCAGAGGCTGTTCCGGAGATGTGGAAGAGCTTGTTGAAATGTACCTTGCGGGAAACATCAGGGACAACGGTGAGGCCTGCAGCCACCATGACTGCCATTAGGCGTCATTGCTTCTTGCGTTCATATGCCAGCAGCCTGGCGTCCTCATTCTGCGATTTCTCCTCGTCGTATCTGCGGTCCCATTCACGATAATATTCCAGCTGAGGGTCCTCGAACAGCGACATCTGGACCGCATTCTCATGGGTGAGTCTTGAAACGCCGAGACCGACCTGACGGATAGGTGATTCTCCGTCCCAGATGTCTTTCAGCATGGCTCTCGCTTCGTTCAGGATGACAGCGGTAATATTCGTCGGCTGCGCCATCTGGTGCTGCTTCTGCACTACGGAAAAGTCCCTGTATTTGATGAATACAGACACGCATGATGTGTGGAAGTCTGCCCTGCGTAGCCTGTGGGCCACGATGCATGCCACATTGAAGAGGGCGCGGTCGATTTCCTTCTCTGTTCCGATGTCATTGGAGAAAGTCCTTTCCGCGCTGATGCTCTTTGCTTCCTGGACTTCGGTCTCGACAGGTGAGTCGTCGCGTCCGTTGGCGTTTTCATGAAGCTGCTGAGCAAACTTCTTTCCGACCAGACGGGTCAATGAACCTACGCTTCTTGCAGCCAGATCGCCGATTGTACGGATGCCGTACATCCGCAGCTTCTCTTCGGTCTTCTTGCCGACCCAGAGCAGCTCCCGCACATCCAACGGCCACATCTTTTCCTGCACTTCCTCCTGCCATAATGTATGGACCTTGTCCGGCTTCTCGAACTCCGAAGCCATCTTTGCCAGCAACTTGTTCGATCCTATGCCGACATTGACCGTAAACCCGAGAGTGTCCCTTATCTCATTTTTCAGCCTGACAGCCACGTGCACCGGGTCTTCTCCCCAATTGCGCATGGTCATGTCTATGAAACATTCATCTATGGAAAACTGCTGCAGGACAGGGGAGTATCTGCGGCATATCTCAATGAAGCCCTTGGAACATCTCCCATACCATTCCCAGTCGCCTCTGACCACTATCAGACCTGGACATTTGCGCAGCGCCATGCTGACCGGCTCGGCGGTCCTGATGCCCGCCTTCTTCGCCGGGATGGACGCAGCCGTAACGATGCTGCGCCTGTCGTTCGGGTCGCCGGATATCACGGAAGGTACAAGACGGATGTCCTGATGCCCGTCCTGCATGAGCTGCACAGCGGTCCAGCTTAGGAAAGCCGAATTGACGTCGATATGGAATATGACTCTCCTGCGTCCCATTATATGAGTTCTTCCCTTGAAAATTCTATCGCTCTGTTGACATAGTCCAGGAAAGGCTTTGCGCTCTTGAATACCTCACATATATGGTCTGTGTCTGGATTTCTGTCATCAAAAGTTCCGGAAAGGCAAAAGTTTTTCAGTCTGATGTACTCTATGTACGGACCCTCTGCGTCGAAGCCCAGCGGAGCGCGCTTCAGCTTCTGGTCCTGATCCAGCGACAGGGAAGGGTGGAGTCCCTTGATGATCCTGTCGAAGTCTCCGCCTCCGAGCTCTATGTCTTCGCGGATGATCTTCAGGACCTTAGGCTCCGTGTAATAGTTTCCTGCAGCCAGGAAACTTCTGCACGGATAGTCTTCCGAAGAACCGGTACCGATATGAAAATAGTAGCCGCTGTAGCCTGATTTGCGGCCTTCACGGGCGATAAATGCTCCGAAATGCGTCTTGTACGGCAGGCCATCCTTGGAGAATCGCATGTCCTTGTATATGCGGTATGTGCAGTCATTGACCCCTATGCCCTTTATCGACGGGTCGAAAGCGGAAATGCCTTCCAGCAGCTTCTCCACGATAGAATAGAAATGCGAACGAGCCTCAAGGTACTCGTTCTTGTGGCTGTCAAACCACTGCTTGTTGTTGTTCGCCTCCAGCTTCCGGAGGAAATCCATAATCGTTTCCATATCAGGCGTTATTTGATTGATACCTTTGGGAGGTCGCTCCAACGGGTGGTGTAGTGGGGCGACTGGTTTTCGCTCATGCTTTTTATGCGGCCGCTTCCCTGGACAGCCAGCTTCAGGGTGCCTTCGCCGTATGTGCTGTTTATCAGGTCGAGAGCTGAAGTTATCTTATGCTCACGCTCCATCGCTTCGGTGTCCTCGAAGAGTGAACGGACCATCTCGCACTCGTCCATTATGCCTGTGGCTATTACTCCGGCCTTCTTGTAGCCGTATCCGCTGCGGAAGAGTTCTTCTGCGGCTGATATCGCGCTGCAGATGATCTTTCTCTGGTCCGCGGTCGGGGTGGTAAATGTTGCCAAAGCGCTGGCGTGGGTCTGCGGGAGGTTCTCCTTGAATCGGTTGGTGTAGGCAAAGACGGTGATTTCGCTTGTCACCGAGTTCTGTCTGCGCAGCTTTTCGGCAACTGTCGAGGCAAAGTTTGCAATCTGTTCCTGCAGCTCCTTCAGGTCATATATCTCCGAAGAAAAGCTTCGAGAAACGCAGATGGACTGCCTGGCTTCGAAACCGTCCTCGAACTCTATGCAGGGGATGCCCTGGAGCTCCTTCCATGTCCTTACGCCTGTGATCCCCATCATCTTCCGTACGGCGGATTCAGGTAGCATGGTGAAATCATATGCTGTCTTTATGTATCTTGCCTGAAGCTTTGCCGCTGACCTTCTTCCGATGCCCCAGACGTCCTCGATGGGGTATTTGCGCAGAACTTTCTCTATGTCCTGAGGCCTGTGCATGTAGCATCCTCCGCGAAGTTTCGGATACTGCTTGCAGAGTTTCGAGGCAATTTTCGCCAAGGTCTTTGTCGGTGCGATTCCTACAGATACCGGAATGGAAGTCAGCTTCCTGCATCTTGCGGAGATTTCCTTTGCATATGAATCGAAATCAATATGTTCCATTCCCCGAAGATCAAGAAACGCCTCGTCTATGGAATAGACTTCTACGGAAGGAGCATATTCCTCAAGCACCCACCTGACTCTCCGGGACATGTCTCCGTATAGAGCCATGTTGCCGGAGAAGACGGCTACGCCATGCTTCTCGATCAGATTCCTGATCTTGAAGTATGGAGCTCCCATCTTTATGCCGAGAGCCTTCGCCTCATTGCTGCGTGCTATCGCGCAGCCGTCATTGCTTGAAAGCACGATGACGGGCTTTCCCTGCAGGTCGGGTCTGAAGACCCTCTCGCAGGAAGCGAAGAAATTGTTGCAGTCGGCAAGGGCGAACATTCTTATCTACATCTTCTTGATTACCCAGGTCACGACTCCCCAGATGAGGAAATTGTTCTCCTGAGTTATAATTATCGGCCTGTATGCCGTGTTATGCTCGTTTGCTGGCATGAGACGGAGGCTGTCATTGCCGATCTCGACTCTTTTGACCGTGTATTCGCCGTCGATATAACATACGGCCTTGCAGTTGTTGTACGGGTCTATGCTGCGGTCCACAATTATTATGTCGCCCTCATCCATTCCGGAATCGACCATGGACACTCCGTCGACTCTGAAGAAGAAGGTCGACGCCTTGTGCCTGACCAGAAGCCTGATGAGGTCCAGCTTTTCGTGGATGTTCTCCGCAGGAGAGGGGAAACCGGCCTTTACGTCGCCTAGCAGTCCTCCCTCGAAGGCCGCTTCTTCGTCTATGCTGTGTGGTATGAATCCGTCCATTGTCTACAATCTGTTTATGAGCTTTTCCGCTATGTCGTATCCTTCCTGATACAGTGCCCGAAGCTTGTCCGTATCCTTTTCCATACGTCCGACTTCCACCGGCCTTTCGGGACGTATCACAATAATCCTGCCTTCGTCCTCCATCTTCTCAATCATGTCCATGGTCCTGTTATAGACTGCATTACGTTCTGACAGAGCCTTCTGAAGCAGAGGATATTTCCGGTAGAAGACCTTTGAGAAGGGCATGGTGCTGTCCTTCTTCCGGTACCCTCTGTTGCGGGTAAGTATCACCACCTGTCTTTCATGTGGTCCATGAAACAGTCAAGAACTCCGCAGGTGAATACCCCGCGGAGCCCTCCTCCTTCGAGGACAAGTGCCGTATTTTCTATCCTGCCCAACTATTCTACAGAAAGATATTCTTCGACAAAGTCTATCAGGTTCTGAAG
>JAFTYS010000001.1 GCA_017461285.1 Bacteroidales bacterium
AGTCTCGAGTCTTGCGATGAGCGAAGGCTCAGCCTTGAACTCGATAAGATAATAGAATCCTGTAGTCTTCTTCTGGATTGGGTAAGCGAGCTGCTTAAGTCCCCAGTCCTCTTCGTACACAATCTCTGCACCACGCTCCTTGAGGTAGTTGGTGTACTTTGCGACCGCTTCCTTCATCTGAGCATCAGACAAAACGGGAGTTGCAATGAAAACGGTTTCGTACTGTTTAAGCATTTTGTTTGTAATTAATTGTTTTATAATAATTTGCGCCCACTTTAGCGGACTCAATCCACCAAAATGGGCTGCAAATATAGGAATAATTATTTAATTATCAAAACAATATCCGTTCTGATTTGGTGTCATATCCATATTCCATAGCTGAACAAAGTGACGAATGACGATATCACCGCTGAAGATGCAACAGAAGAGACCAGATACACGAGGATTACTGGAATTGCAGCCAGTGCCTTGCCGCCGCGCACGAATCTGACGAACGTCCAGATGCAGAATCCAGCCTGATAAGCCGCCAGGACCATAAGCACTACAAGGGAAATATTCCATTGATAGTAATGGTCCAGAACGATAGGCACAGATGCGATCAGGAACGGAATCCATCCCCAGCCCCAGCTGACAGACACATGATTCCTGTCCGACGCATTAAGGAACGTCTTCAGAACCGCATACAGATAACCGAAGGACAGCAATCCGTATACGATGAAATCAATCACTATACCCAGGTTGCCGCCAAACCGCAGTTCAGCATCCCCTGCCACATTCATGTAGATCATGAAGACCGTAGCGGCAGATGCAGCGAGGAGCAATATAAGGCCAAGCCACCAGCTTCGGGCCGGAATCAGGCAGGATACAAGCAGAAACACCCCGGTCAGGGCAAACAGAATCAGCACATCCATATCCGGAATATCCGTCAAGGTCAGGCTGTCCCATGAGAAACCAGCCTCTTCATCATCGGAAGCCACAGGGGCCAGATAGGCAGAAGCGACGTAGGCAGTCCTGCCGCCATACTCGACTTCATGCCACATCGGGTCGGAAGTTGCCTCCGCCTCAACGATATCCCCATTGCGCAGCACTCCCAGCACGGACGCGGACTTATCCGGAGCCGAACGCACATTCAGAACGTCGGTATTGACCTGATATGGTCCTCCGAACAGAACGGCCGCCTGGAGCAGCAGCAATATGGATATGAGAATTCTTTTCATGACTCTACTTCATAGGAATGTTTGCGAGAACAGCCTTGAGGAATTCCCAGCACTTTGCCACAGAAGGGATATTGGCGCGCTCGTCAGGTGAATGAGGGCTCATGAGGGTAGGTCCGCATGAAACCATGTCCCAATGAGGGTATGCTCCGCTGAGGATACCGCACTCGAGTCCCGCATGGATGGCCATCACAGCTGGTTCCTTTCCGTAAAGGTCGCTGTAGACCTTCTTCATTGTAGCGAGGATAGCCGATTCCGGATTCGGAGCCCAGCCTGAATATCCGCCTGCGAACGAGGTCTCGATGCCAGCAAGAGCGAATACTGCCTCGAACTTCTGCGCGAGGGCGGCCTTTGCAGTATCCACAGAACTTCTCATCAAAGTCTTCACTGAGAACTCTCCGCCTTCGATCTTTACCATCGCAAGATTGTTGGAAGTCTCGACAAGACCTTCCATCTCGCTGCTCATACGCTCGACGCCGTCAGGGCAGGCGATGATGGCGCGCACGAAACGTACGGCATCAGCCTCTGGCACATACTTGCACTCGTCGCCTCCGCAGCAGCACTCGCCTTCCGCACACTCGTATGGCTTGAAGACGAACTCTGAATCAGGGTCGGTTCCTGCATACTCTGCCTTGATCTCGGCAGAAACGCGAGCGAACACGGCCTTTGCCGCCTCCACCTTGTCAGCAGGAACATAAACAGTAGCGAAAGCCTCGCGCGGGATGGCGTTTCTCAATGTGCCGCCTTCCAGGTCAAGAAGCTTCACATCCGCCTCTGTCATGAGGGCATAAAGCACTCTTGCCGCAATCTTGTTGGCATTTCCTCTGTAAAGGATGATGTCCATTCCTGAGTGTCCGCCCTTGAAGCCCTTCACTGCAAGCGACCAGCACTCCCAGCTCTTGTCATAATCGGCAGGAACGTATGTCGCAGACGCAGAAGCGTCAAGACCGCCGGCACATCCCACATACAGCTCACCCTCAGTCTCTGAATCGAGGTTGATGAGGATGTCGCCCTGAAGAAGACCCGGCTTGAGAGCGTTCGCACCGGTCATTCCTGTCTCCTCGTCAACTGTAACAAGAAGTTCGATCGGACCATGCTTGAGGTCAGAAGACTCGAGGACAGCCATACCCATGGCCACGCCAAGACCGTTGTCAGCACCAAGAGTAGTGCCCTTAGCCTTCACCCATTCTCCGTCAATCCATGTCTGGATAGGGTCCTTTTCGAAATCATGAACGGTGTCATTGTTCTTCTGTGGCACCATATCGATATGGCCCTGAAGAATAACTCCCTTCATGTTCTCGCATCCCGGAGTAGCAGGCTTGCGGATGATGATGTTTCCGATCTCATCCTTGATGGTCTCAAGACCATGCTCCTTGCCCCAGTTATACATATATTCCACTGCAAGCTCCTCGTGCTTTGACGGACGAGGAATCTGTGTCAGCGCATAAAAGTTCTTCCACACTATCTGTGGATCAAGTTCCTTGATTGTCATAATATGTCAATAATTATATTTAGTGTTTATTTCAATGTCGCATTGGCAGGCATTGTGCTGAGCACGCCAAGCTGATAAACAGGCACGCGGCTCTGCATCAGAAGTTCAGAACCTTCCTTCACCTTTATGGTGCAGACTGCAGGTATCAGATAATTCACCTTCTGCATCTTGTCAATCACCTTGGCATCCTTCTTCGGCTCCGCAGCCGGCGAAGCTTCGGCTTCCGCAACCTCAGGAAGGACGACTTCCATCACGACAGGTCTGCCGGAAAGATTGTCCGAAGGTACAGGACCTGCAGTATCCGACATTCTGAAGGCGACATACATCTGGCTCTCCCTTGCTCCATCAGGAACAACCTCGAAGCCTACATTCTTTGTCTGGAATTCAGAATAGCCTGTAAACAGGGACATGTATTCATCTTCAAGTCGGGTAAGTTCGGCAACTGCCGCACCCATAGCCTCGCCGCTATATGTGGCATCAGTATCTCCCGTAACGATCTTCAGCCTCTGGTCGCGAAGCCTTACGATCATCTGGGCTGCTTCTGCAGCCTTCTGCTCAAGAGATTTCTCCACCACCATATTCTGCTGGACAGACACCTTGCTGTAGGCCGACTGCTTCCTTTCGCCTCGATAAAGAGTCGTAGCTTCAGACTTGAGGTTCGAAGACACTCCCTTGTCAGAGAAGTCAGCTGAGCCTTCAAGAGGGAAACTCCATGTCTGCACCGGTGCCATACCTCCATCGGAAAAGGCGACCAGACCAGCCGAAGTAAGCTTCAGGAAGGCAAGATCCGGAGCATCATCCTTCACAGCAAGAGTAAACCTCTTTCCAAGATCAGCCTCAACCACAGGAGTCAGGCTCACCTGTGTTATCTGCCACTTCGTCTCATCCTTCTGTCTCACCTTGATGCCAAGATACTTCTCTGCATATCTTGCATAAGGTCCGCAATAGAAACTCTCCTGCACGGCCTCGACATCGAGAACTAGAGTAGTCGAAGGCAAAGAATACGTCACGTATCCTACAGGGTCAACAGCCTTCTGTGCCGAAGCCATAAGCGGCATCGTAGCGACAGCAATTGTCAAAAGTGTTCTGAAAATCCTTTTCATATCATCAAAATTTACCATTTCCATCTGTTATGAGACCACAGCCAGTTGTAAGGGGTCTCCATTATCTCTTCCTGAAGAAGATCATAATATTTTCTCATTATTTCCTCCGGAGTCATCTTCGACGCATCCAGACAGATCGGGATAAAGGTCATCTCATACTTTCCCCTACCCACATGCTTCATCTTCGCATACATCACGGAGTGTGACATCTTGCATGCAACACCTGCGCTTCCCATCATGGCGGTAGTCTCCTGATTCATGAAAAGACCGATCGGATGCCTTCCTGCCCCCCAATAGGGAGCCTGATCAGTAGGATATATATACATTCGCCTCTCACCCTTATGCTTTATCGAGAACCTCAGGATGTTATGGGACTCCACCTCACACTTTGTCCCCACTTCTTCAAGCGGATTGACGCGGTTGAGCGCAAAGACCCTGTCTGAAATCTCGTTCGTCAGCTTCTTGTAGACCACAGAGATCGCAGACTCAGGAATAGTGAGCTTCTCATCGTTGAGAGTCCTGTAGCCAAGAAATCCGCCAAGAATCTCCCAGTTTCCGCAATGCGTGCAAAGGACAGTCATGCTCGGAGTGGAATCGAAAACCTCAGAAATCTCCTTTGCATTAGTAAGGGTCACGATGCCGCTTTTCCTGATCCTGTCATAGCTGCTGCCGCCGAACCATATGGCTTCAGCCACTATTTCTCCCAGATGGCGGTAGAACTTCCTGTATATTTCCTTTATCTGGCGATACTTAAGCTCCGGGAACGACCTTGAGATATTCATCATGACCAGTCCGCTCCTGTAACGGACGACGCTTCCCGCAAGCCATGAGAATATATCTCCCATGAAATAATGGAATTTCAGCGGAAGCTGTGCGAGAACTATTATGATTCCCCGTATTATCTTTACTATCAAACCTTTCATTATCAATACAATAGCAGTCTAAAACCACGATACGACCGGACCTGTTCGGAAGACCGGTCCCATACAAAGAAGCAAATATACCAAATTTCCTCTTGATTTCCGATATTTTGCCTGTAAATAATATTTATTATCTTTGCATGTTTTATAATCCAAAGGATTTTCAAACAAACAATTAATACTTCTAAAACACATGTTATTATTCATCTCCAATCTTTGGGCAAACAATCGTCCTATGGCGATTCTGCTCGCGATCCTGATCGTAGTGATACCTTTCATGGTATTCTACATCAACAAGGCACGTAAGGAACACCCTAAGGGACTGATTGCCGCAGCATTGAGCAACATGGGAGAGCGTTTCGGATACTACATCATGAACGCAGTACTCCTCCTTTTCATATGCTCTAAATTCGGTATCAGCGACAGCGCTGCAGGATGGATCTACTCGGTATTCTACTTCCTCATCTATGTGCTCAGCCTCCCTGGCGGAATCATCGCTGACCGCACACAGAACTACAAGGGAACCATCATCGCCGGCCTCCTCGTCATGGCTGCCGGTTACGGAATACTTTCCATCCCTGTATTCGCAGCTACGACAGGAGTATCATGGGTACTCGTGCTCACATGTGTCGCCCTGTTCATCATCGCATTCGGTAACGGTCTCTTCAAAGGAAACCTCCAGGCTCTCGTAGGCCAGATGTATGACAACTTCGAGGCCGAAGCAGCAAAGAAGGGTCCTGAAGCACTTGCTGAGGCAAAGGACAAGCGTGACTCAGGATTCCAGATCTTCTACGTGTTCATCAACATCGGCGGTGTGATCGCTCCGTTCATCGCTCCGCTCCTCAGAAGCTTCTGGCTCAAGATCCATGACCTGGCATACAACTCAGACCTCCCTCGTCTTTGCCACATGTTCATCAAGGATCCTGCATCAGTAGCAGGTACAGACGCCGAGAACCTCACCAAGCTTGCAACAGAAGTAGGCCACACAGGAGTCGTAGACGCAACATTCTGCAACAGCTACCTCGAGATCTTCAACACCGGTGTCCACTTCTCGTTCATAGCATCTGTCCTCGCAATGCTCATCTCACTCTTCATCTTCATCGCAATCAAGAAGAAGCTTCCTAATCCTGCAAAGAAGGAAAAGGCAGCAGTTGCCGACTATACACCTGAAGAAAGAGAAGCAAATGCAAAGGAGATCAGGCAGAGGCTTTACGCTCTCTTTGCAGTTCTCGGAGTAGCAGTATTCTTCTGGTTCTCATTCCATCAGAACGGACAGTCGCTCTCGATCTTCGCTCGCGACTTCGTGACGACTGCGTCTATTCCGCCTGAAATCTGGCAGTGCATCAACCCTCTCTTCGTGATCATCCTCACTCCGATCATCATGTGGGCGTTCGGCAGCCTTGCACGTAAGGGCAAGGAAGTATCTACTCCTCGCAAGATCGCCATCGGCATGTTCATCGCGGCATGCGCCTACATCCTCCTCATGGTCGTAGCCATGGTTCAGGGATATCCTTCAGGAGACGAGTTCAGAGGTCTTTCAGACGCAGTGAAGATGGCCATGAAGTCAAGCCCTGTCGTTCTGATCGCGACATACTTCTTCCTCACAGTGGCAGAGCTCTTCATCTCACCTCTCGGACTCTCGTTCGTATCGAAGATCGCTCCACGCCACCTCCAGGGTATCTGCCAGGGACTTTGGCTTACAGCTACAGCCATCGGAAACCTGTTCATCGCCCTCGGCGTGACAATGCTCAACACCTTCCCTCAGCAGTGGATGTGCTGGGCAGTGTTCGCAGGCTTCTGCCTCATTTCAATGGGCGTCATGCTCGGAATGGTCAAGTGGCTTGAAAAAGTTGCAAAGTAAACGATCACACTCAATAAAAAACGGCCGGTCGCACTGCGTGACCGGCCATTTTTATTATATTTGCATCCTCTATGGACCATGCATTGAAAGATACCCTCATCGGGTGGGCTGAAGAATACAACGACCCGAAATATTTTCAGGAAGACCCGATAATCTTCCCTACCCACTTCGCACGGAAGTACAAGGAAAGGGAAGCAGCGCTGGCGGATGTGGAGATTTCCGCTCTGCTGGCCGCCCATCTCGCTTGGGGGCGCAGGGCGATGATAGTAAGAGACTGCGGCAGGATGTTTGACGAGATGGACTGGAGACCTTACGACTATGTCATGACCGGAGACTTCAGGGACGAAAACGCGAGCCTCCACAGGACCATAAAATGGTGCGATTTCGCCGCCATATGCCGCCGTCTGAAAGACATCTACAGCACAAGGGACAGCATAGAGGGAATGACGGACACACAGATACGCTGCATGATATTCGGACAGAAGGAGGACAGGAAGGCGCCCAACAAGAAGATCAGCATGATGCGCAGATGGATGACCCGCGACGACGGCAAAGTGGATCTGGGCGTATGGAAGGACACGGACAAGAAGGATCTGATCCTGCCGCTGGACGTTCACGTCTATGACCAGGCTACGGCCCTGGGCCTCACCTGCCGCAGGCAGAAGGACATAGTGACGGCGCAGGAGATTACCGATGCATTCCGCGAGATATGGCCGGACGACCCTTGCCTGGGAGATTTCGCATTATTCGGTTATGGAGTCACACACAAATAGGAGGATATGCCGAGACTATATATAATATCAGGATGCAACGGAGCCGGAAAGACCACCGCCTCGTACTCGATGTTGCCGGAGATGCTGGAATGCAGCGAATTTGTGAATTCGGACGAATTCGCAAAGAGCCTTTCGCCGTTCCATCCGGAGAACGCGTCGATACAGGCGAGCAGGTATATGCTCCTGAAGATCAGATATCTGCTCAAGAAACGGAGCGACTTTGCGGTAGAGACGACATTGGCAACAAGAACCCTGCTGAAGACGGTCCGGATGGCCCAGGATGCCGGGTATTCGGTAACTCTGCTCTACTTCTGGCTCAACTCGCCGGAACTTGCCATAGAGAGGGTCAAGGCCAGGGTCGAGACCGGAGGACACAACATTCCGGAAGAGACCATAAGGAGGCGCTACAAAGTAGGAATCGACTACTTTTTCCACCATTACGCCCCTATCTGCGACAGATGGATACTGGCAGACAATTCACAGGCCCCGTTCCGTGTGATTGCCGACGGTTCGAGAAAAGACGTGGTAAACATCAAGGACCCGGAGACTTTTGAAAAGATATACCAGTTCGCCCTTGAACGCAGAAGGCACGCAGAAGAAACAGGAGAAATCCTATCGCTATGACAGAAATGAACATGGAAAGAAATCATATGGACCTGTTCAAGGTCAGCAGGCAGCAGCTAGACACTCTTATCGCGGCCGCATTGGCCCATGGAGGCGACTATGCAGACCTGTATTTCGAACACACTACAGCATTCAATCTTCTCCTTAAGGACGGAGCGGTCTCATCGGGAGGGTTCCATACGGACTACGGTGTCGGGATACGCGTCCTCAAAGGTGAGAAGACCGGTTATGCCTACTCCGAGAACACGGAAATGGGAGACATGCTGAAGGCGGCACAGGCAGCTTCCGCCATCGCTTTAGGAACATCCGGAAACCGGACATATGCTCCGGTAGAAGACCGGAGACACGATCTGTATCCGATGGAAAAGAACTGGAGGGATTTCGGAGCGGACGCCTTCGTACCCTTCCTTTCGGATCTTGAAAAGGAGATCTCCGGCCGAGACGGCAGGATCGTCAAGGTCATAGCCCGCCTCTCGAACTCTGTGTCAGACGTAATGATGTTCAATTCTCTGGGAGAACTCACATGCGACTCGAGACCATTAGGCAGCGTCAGCGTGTCAGCAGTATTCGTCCAGGACGGCAAGACAGAGAACAGGAACGCTTCCCGAAGCTTCAGGACAGGAGCCGAGCTTATCGGTCCGGGCCTGATCAAGGAGCTTGCTGACGATGTAGTAAAAGGAATCGACGACAGGTTTGAAGCACGCAGGCCGAAGGGCGGACAGATGAGCGTGGTAATGGGAGCCGGAGCCTCAGGAATTCTGCTTCACGAAGCAATGGGACATGCATTCGAAGCCGATTTCAACAGAAAGGGACAGTCTGTATTCTCCGACAGGATGGGACAGCGCATATGCCCTGCAGGGGTTGATGTCGTGGACGACGGAACCCTGGCATTCAACAGAGGATCAGGCAATTACGATGATGAAGGCGTACCTGCGGAGAAGACATACATGGTAAAGGACGGCATATTGACATCATACCTCCATGACAGGATAAGCGCAAGCTGGTATGGAGTCAAGCCTACAGGAAACGGAAGGAGGGAGAACTTCAGATACAACCCTATCCCGAGGATGCGAGCCACCTACATGGAAAGCGGCAGTGCCGATCCTCAGAGCATCATTGCAGACGTAAGACAAGGAATCTATGTAGATGAGTTCTCGAACGGACAGGTCAAGATCGGCGAAGGCGACTTCACCTTCTTCGTGAAGAGCGGGTATCTGATAGAGAACGGACGCCTTACCATGCCTGTAAAGGACATAAACGTCATAGGAAACGGTCCTCAGGCCCTTGCAGACATACTTGCAGTGGGCAATGACCTTAAGATAGACAACGGAACATGGACTTGCGGAAAGGAGCAGAGCGCCGCTGTATCATGCGGAATGCCGACCGTCCTGGTAAGAAGTCTTACAGTAGGAGGAGAATGATGA
The DNA here is from genome assembly GCA_017461285.1 of Bacteroidales bacterium. Next base: position 9,412 of record JAFTYS010000001.1, read on the forward strand.
TTACGGAAAACGAAATCAGCATAGCGCGATACTGCATATCGTATGCGGTAGAACATGGCGCAGACGCCGCCAGGGCATCATTGAGCAAAAGCGTCATGGACGGGCATACCCTGCTGAACGGAGAGCTGGACAAGGTCACCCATTCCGCCGACCGTTCCATATATCTTTACATATTTGCAGACGGGAGATACGGCACATTCTCTACAAACAGGCTTGAAAAGGAGGAGCTGGAAGGCTTCATCCTCAAGGCGATAGAGATGGTGCGCATGCTGGGCGAGGACGAGTGCAGAGGTCTGCCGGATCCGGACCGGACAGAGAAGAATGCAAAGACCGGTCTCGAACTGGACCTTTACGATCCGGGATACGGCAGCGCATCGGCTGAGCAGAGACTGGAAAAGGCCAGAAGCATCAGCATCTTCAACAGGACAGTACCTTGCGAAGAATACACACTGATATCTGAGGAATGCGAATGCAGCGAATCGATAGACGACAACTATCTTGTTGACTCCCAGGGATTTGAAGGAAGGCACATTGAGACGATGTACTATTGTTTCGCAGAGACCACGATCCAGGCCGCCGACGGAAACAAGTACAGCGGCTACTGGTGGGAAGCGGCCCAGAAGGAAGCGGATCTTGACTATGAAGACTGCGCATCAAAGGCTTTGAAGAAGGCTGTCAGCCAGATAGGTCCGCGCAAACGCCGTTCCGGAAATTACAGGATGGTCGTTGACAACTGCGTCGCATCACGTCTTCTGGCGCCGATAGTTTCCGCCCTCAACGCCTCCTCCATCCAGCAGAAGGTGTCCTTCCTGGACGGAAGCCTCGGCAAAAGGATCTTCCCTGAAGGGATGACGCTGATGGACATGGCAAGGACTCCCGGCAAAAGCGGTTCACGACTTTTCGACACCGAAGGAGTCGCGACCAAAGACAGCGCTATCATAGAGAACGGAACTGTAAGCCAGTACTTTGTAAGCACGTACATGTCGAAGAAGATGGTCATCGGACCTACAATAGAAGACCTCAGCAGGCCCGTACTCATGCCTTATCTGAAAGATGAAGATTTGACGGCAGAAGAAAAAGAAGTATCTTTGCAGACCATTCTGCGCAAGTGCTCGAACGGAATACTTGTGACAGGATTCAACGGAGGCAACTGCAATCCGGTCAGCGGCGATTTCTCCTTCGGCATCGAAGGATTTGCATTCAGCAAGGGCAAGATCACCCATCCGGTAAGGGAGATGCTCATAACAGGCAACCTCATCGACCTATGGAACAGTCTGATTGCCGCCGGAAACGATTACCGTCCTAGCGCAAGATGGCAGATAGGAAGCCTCGCTTTCGAGGATGTTTCCTTCTCCGCATAATTGAAAATATAAATGATGACAATATGAAGATAGAACAGAACAAAGTAGTGGAATTCTGCTACGACCTTGAAGTGGAAGGACAGATCGTCGACAAGACGACAAAGGAAAGACCTCTTGACTATATCCATGGCACAGGAGGACTCCTGCCCAAGCTCGAAGAGCATATAGAGGGCATGGAGCCGGGAGACAGGTTCGATGTGACCCTGGCTCCGGCAGACGCTTACGGCGAATATGATCCTGAGAACTACATTATGATGCCTAAGTCGGCGTTCGTGATCAACGGCGAGACCAGAGACGACCTGATGGTGCCGGGAACAGTTGTTCCCCTCGTGAACCGCATGGGCGGCGTGACTCCGGGAGTCGTGCTGGAAGTGCTTGAGGACGTGGTCAAGATAGACCTCAACAGCCAGATGGCAGGCAAGACCCTCCATTTCACAGGCGAGATCCTGACCGTACGCGAGGCTACTGAGAAGGAACTCACCGAAGGCCTCCATGGAGAATTCGTTCATTCATGCGGATGCGGCGGATGTCATGGCCACGACGGCGATTGCGGCGGATGCGGCGGCGGATGTGGCGAGGACCACGACTGCGGATGCGGTGAAGGCCACGACTGCGGATGCGGCTGCCATTAAGATACTGAAGCCTGAAGAGATATGTGGCTGATTCTGGCATTCGTATCTGCAACCCTTCTGGGCTTCTATGATGCTTCAAAGAAAGCGGCACTGAAAGACAATGCGGTTCTTCCAGTGCTGCTTTTGAATACCCTGTTCTCTACCCTCATATTCTCTCCTGTCATTCTCGACGGCATTGCAGGAAAAGACTGGTTCGACGGGACCATGTTCGACACATCCGAAGTCACAGGCAGCCTCAAGGCCCATTTCCTTGTCCTGATCAAGGCTGTGATAGTGCTGACATCATGGATAGCCGGATACTTCGGAATCAAGCACATCCCGATAACCATCGTCGGCCCGATAAATGCGACAAGACCCGTGCTTGTCCTCGTCGGAGCCATGGTGTTCTTCGGGGAAAGACTGAACTGGTGCCAGTGGGTCGGAGTCATCCTATCGATTCTGTCCATCTACATGATGAGCCGTTCCAGCAAGAAGGAAAACATCGACTTCACGAAGAACAAATGGATGCTTTTCGTCGCGATCGGGACAATAATGGGAGCGGTCAGCGGACTGTACGACAAGTTCATCATGCAGGAGCTAAGCCCTATATTCGTGCAAAGCTGGTTCAACTTCTACCAGCTTATCATGATGGGCATCGTATGCATGGCCGCATGGTACCCTACAAGAAAGAAGACCACGCCATTCCATTGGAGCTGGGCGATTCCTCTGATCGCCGTCTTCGTTGCAGCAGCAGACTTCGCATATTTCAACGCATTGAGCAGGCCTGAGGCAATGATTTCGGTAGTTTCGCTCATCAGACGCGGCTCTGTGCTCATATCTTTCGCCTGCGGCGTCATCATCTTCAAGGAACGCAACCTCAAGGCCAAGATCCTCGACCTCCTGCTCATCCTTATAGGAATGGTATTCGTATACTTCGGTTCAAGATAATTTACTATATTTGTAGGTTAAAGGCCATGAAGACAGCCGTCGTCATACTGAACTGGAACACGGAAGGCTTCCTGCGGAAGTTCCTTCCGGGACTTCTGCGCTCATGCGCCAAGGTCCCCGGAGCAGAGACAGTAGTGGCAGACAATGCATCAACTGACGGCAGTCTGAAGGTCATGGCAGAAGAATTCCCTCAGGTAAGGACCCTGCGGTTCGAGAAGAACCTCGGGTTCACAGGAGGATACAACAGGGCATTCGATGAACTGTCCGAAGGACCTGACGCACCGGAGTACTTCCTTCTTATCAACTCCGACATAGAAGTGCCGGAGAACTGGCTTGGACCGCTGGTGGAATGGATGGATTCGCATCCTGAATGCGGTGCATGCGCGCCGAAGCTCCACAGCTGGCAGGACAGGGACTTCTTCGAATACGCCGGTGCTGCCGGAGGCTATATTGACCGTTTCGGCTATCCTTTCTGCAGAGGAAGGATCATGGGACGGGTGGAAGAGGACAAAGGACAGTACGACTCCCCTGCCGATGTATTCTGGGCGACAGGAGCATGTCTGATGGTCAGGAGTTCGGTCTATCGGAAGCTCGGAGGCCTGGACGAAAGATTCTTCGCCCACATGGAGGAGATAGACATGTGCTGGAGGATGCAGCTGGAGGGATGGAAGGTCACCGTGGTGCCGTCTTCGACGGTTTACCACGTCGGAGGAGGCACATTGCCGGCGACATCGCCGTTCAAGCTCTTCCTGAACTACCGCAACAACCTGCTCATGCTCGGGAACAATCTGGCGAAGACTTATGCGCTGGCTTTTTACCACAAAGGCATTGAGCCTGTAGCAGCTGCAGCCAAAGGGATCAGAAGGGCAAGGACGAAGATAAGGACAAGGATGGCACTGGACCTGCTTTCCGCAGCGGTATATCTGCTGACCTTGAAGCCTGAATGCTTCAAGTCAGTTATCAGAGCGCACAAGGAATACAGAAAGCTGCGCATGTCACCTTCCGTGGAAGACATAGCAGGCTATCTGAAGGAATGGGGAGAGAAGGCCCATGTGAACGGCATATACAGAAAATGGATAGTCCTTTCGTCCGCAATGAAAGGATCAAAGGTATTCGGAAGCGTCAAAGCGGAAGATTTCCATAAAATATAGGGATTATGAAGATCATAATTGCAGGTGCAGGTGAAGTCGGTTCACACCTGGCCAAGATGTTGAGCAACGAAGCCAACGAAATTACAGTCATCGATTCGGACCAGGACAGGCTTGAAGCGCTCAGGTCCCATACGGATGTGATCACGGTAGAAGGCAATCCTTCCGCCATCCATATCCTGCATGAGGCCGAAGTAGAAAGAGCGGACCTTTTCATTGCAGTGAGTCCTTCCGACTCACAGGATGTGAACATCGTCAGCGCCATGCTGGCAAAGAAGATGGGCTGCAAGAAGGCTACGGCGCGTATAAATACAGAGGAATATCTGTCATATGAAAACAGATACCTGTTTACTGAAATGGGTATCGACCTGCTGTTCTATCCCGAAAAGATCGCCGCAAACGAAATCATCGACCTTCTCAAGAGGAGCGCATCGGCCGATTCACTCGATTTTGCGCGAGGTAAGCTCCAGGTAGCAGTGTTCAAGCTTGAGGAAGAATCACCGATCATCGGCATGAACATGGTGGAATTCAGCAACACCGCAGCAGCTGACGACCTGAGGTTCAGGGTTGTAGCCATATCACGAGGCGACCAGACCATCATCCCTAAGTTCGACACCAAGTTCAAGTATCACGATCTTGTGTTCATCGCCTCCAAACGCGAAGGTACCGACATGCTGATGAAATATCTCGGCAAGAGGAACATAGAGGTCGACAAGGTCATGATATTGGGAGGCAGTCCGATTGCTGAAATAGTGGCGAAGCAGCTGTCCAAGGATGTCGACTCAATAAAGATGATAGAGCTGAACAAGGAAAAATGTCTCCATCTCTCGGAGACCCTCCCGAACAACGTCATAGTCGTAAACGGTGACGGCCGCAATTCGGACATGCTTCTTGAAGAGAACATCCGTGACTACGATGCGTTCGTCGCTGTCACCAACAACTCAGAGACAAACATTCTGGCATGCGTGGCGGCGAAAAGGCTGGGCGTAGAAAGGACAATTGCAGAGGTCGAGAACATAGAATACATCAAGCTCGCTGAAAGCATGGGAGTGGATGCCGTCATAAACAAGAAGCTGATAACCGCAGGCCGCATCTTCAAGTTCACACTCAGCAACAAGGTGCGTTTCATCAAATACATGAGCGGCACGAACGCCCAGGTCCTCGAATACATCGTCGCACCTGAAACAGAGATTACAAAGAGGCCTCTCAAGGACATGGGATTCCCGACAAATGCAATCATCGGAGGCATCATACGTGGAAACGAATCGTTCATCGCTGTCGGAGAGACCGTAATACAGGCATATGACCGAGTAGCCGTCTTTGCCCTGCCGGAAGCAGTCAAGGAGGTCGATAAATTCTTCAGATAAGACATGGCAAGTTATCTCCAGATAGAGAACATCTCAAAAAGCTACGGGCATAAGGTCCTGTTCGAGAATATCGGATTCAACATCAATGAGGGCGACAAGATCGCCCTCATTGCTCCGAACGGCACCGGCAAGACATCTCTGATGCGGATTCTGGCCGGGAAGGACAAGTCTGATTCGGGAGGAAAGATCATGTTCCTCAAGGACATCAAGATCGCTTTTCTCGAGCAGGAGTACGAATTCGACCCGGAAAAGACGGTCTTTGACCAGATCATGTCATCAAGCGCAGAGTTCACATCAGGACTTGACCAGGAGAATCTTTGGGAATACGAGCGCAGAGTGGTAAAGTTCCTGACGAACTTCAATCTGACTGACCCGGAGCAGCGCATGAAAGAGCTTTCCGGAGGAGAAGTGAAGCGCGTCGCCCTTACGCAGATACTTGCGAGCGAAGCCGAATTCTTCATAATGGACGAGCCGACGAACCACCTGGACATCGATGCGATCGAGTTCCTCGAGGGATACCTGAGCCGTTCACGATGCACCCTTCTGATGGTGACCCATGACCGTTACTTCCTCGACAGGGTCTGCAACATCGTCATGGAGATGGACCACGGCGCAGTCTATACATACAAGGGCAATTACCAGAACTATCTTGAAAAAAGGGAGGAGAGGATAGCCAACTACAATGCAGAGACCGACAAGGTCAGGAACATCCTGCGACGTGAGCTGGAGTGGATCAGGAGCACCCCTTGCGCCAGGACCGGAAAGGCACGTTACAGGATTAACGCATTCTACGACCTCAAGGACAGGGCATCGCAGGTATACACCCAGAAGCAGGTCAGCATGGAAGCCATGAAGGGAGCCACACGTCTGGGCACCAAGATAATCAACTGCAAGAACCTCAGTTTCAGGTATGGCGACAAATGCTATCTTGAGGTCACCTGGACAAAAAGTAGGATGATTTTACCTTGATTTTTCAAGGGTGGACAAAAAGTAGGATACTCGGGCAACAGTCAAGCGCGAGGACGGCCCTTTGGCCGAGCCGCCCGGAGCGCTTGATCTGTAGTCGCCG
>JAFTYS010000006.1 GCA_017461285.1 Bacteroidales bacterium
CATCGGAACAATTCCGGTAGACGCCATCTATACACCGATCAAGAATGTCAACTGGACTGTAGAGAACTGGCGTGTAGAGCATAAGACCGACTATGAAAAGCTCAACCTGGAGATCGTTACCGACGGTTCGATCACTCCTAACGTAGCTCTTCAGGAGGCTGCAAACATCCTCATCTATCACTTCAAGTTGTTTACTGACGACAAGAAGCTTTCATTCGAAAGCACAATCGAGTCTGAGTCTAAGGAACTTGACGAGGAGTCACTCCACATGAGGCATCTTCTTCTCACCAAGCTTTCAGAGGTTGGTCTCTCAGTGAGAGCATACAACTGTCTCAAGGCTGCGGACATCGATACATTCGCTGACCTCGTGTCTTACTCAAGAAACGAGCTCATGAAGTTCAGAAACTTCGGAAGGAAGTCTCTCAATGAGATCGATATCCTTGTAGAGAAGATGAAGCTTTCATTCGGAATGGATGTTACCAAGTATAATATTGAACCTAAGAAAAAGAACGTTTAAGCAATATGAGGCACAATAAAGCAATCAACCACCTTGGTCGCAAGAGCGGACACCGCAAGGCTCTCCTCGCTAACATGGCTGCTTCTCTTATCCTTCACAAGAGAATCCAGACAACTGTAGCAAAGGCAAAGGCTCTCCAGACATATGTCGAGCCGCTCATCACCAAGTCAAAAGACGATTCGACTCACTCACGTCGTGTCGTATTCAGCTACCTCAAGAGCAAGGAGGCTGTTTCAGAACTCTTCCGTACAGTTGCTCCGAAGATCGCTGACCGTCCAGGCGGATACACTCGCGTGTTGAAGACTGGTTTCCGTCAGGGTGACGGTGCTGACATGGCTCTCATCGAGCTCGTCGACTTCAACGAGGCAGCTCTTGCAGCAGCTCCTAAGAAAGCTGCAAAGAAGACTACCCGTCGTAGCTCAAAGAAGGCTGTTGAGGCTGCTCCTGCTGCAGAGGTCGAGACACCGGCAGCTGAGTAATCAGACAGAATCAAAGCGGCTTTTGCCGCACATGATAAAAGACTCCGGGACCGCAAGGTCGCCGGAGTCTTTTGGTTTGCGGCACAGACTACTGGTTTTCTTTTGTCTGCTTCTTGTATTGGCTTGGAGTCAGACCTGTGGCGTTCTTGAAGGCAGTGCTGAAATAGCTCTGGCTGGCAAATCCGGTGAGATCCGAGATTTCGGCAATCGTAAGTCCTGTGGTCTCCATCAGTGTTTTTGCCCTTTCCAGCCTGATGCGTGTGATGTACTCCTTGGTGCCTGAACCCGTTATTGCCTTCATCTTGTTGAATAGCGAAGCCCTGCTTACTCCCAGCTCCCTGCATATGAGCTGCTGGTCAAGATATGGGTCGCTTATGTGTTCTGCAATCACAGCATTCAGCTTCAGAATGAAGCCTTCTTCTGATGAGCCATATCCGGCTGTAGTTTCCTTTTCGCTTCCAAGGTATCTTTTGCGGATATTCTCCTTGCGTCTGAGAAGATTGCGAATCAGTTCCACCAGGGTTTCCGTCTCGAACGGTTTGGCCATATACGCATCAGCACCGACCTTGTATGAGTCACTCTGACTCTGCTCCTCGCCTCTGGCCGTGAGAAGGATGATAGGGATGTGGATAAATCGTTCATCCGTCTTCATCCGGCTGCAGAGTGTGTATCCGTCTCCGTCAGGCATGTTTACGTCGCTTACTATTATATCCGGCATATATCCGCCTTCGAGCATTTCAAAGACCTTTTCTCCTCCTTCTGCGGTCATTATTTCCGCGAAGTCAGCGTTCATTGACTCCCGGAGGAAGTCGAGCAGGTCCGGGTTGTCATCTACGAGCAGTACCTTCTTGTCGACAGTGCTGAACGAAACTCCATCCGGAATATTTGTCTGGTCAGCAGGATTATAGCCTATGAGTTCGTTCAGATATGCCTTTGCAGGTACAATCTCGTTTTTCCTGTTTCCGATGACAGGAATCTCCCACCAGAATGTCGCTCCTCTGTCGGCATTGTCTTCAGCTCCGATCCGTCCGCCATGAAGTTCGATGAGTATCTTTGAATATGACAGACCTATGCCGCTTCCGTACTGCTCATTCTTGCTTTGGTAGAAGCGTGTGAAAAGCTTGTCGGTATCGATGCCATGCAGACCGGGACCCTGATCTGAAATGCTGGTCCTGACCATGCCGTCATCAGTAAGAGATGTCCTGATGGTGATCGTATCTGATGCGCCGCTGTGTTTGACGGCATTCATAAGTATGTTGGTGAGTACTGTCTCGCACTTCGTCTTGTCGAACTCGGACTCGGTGACGTCAGGTGACAGTTCGGTGACTATTTCAATGCCTTCTGCATGTTCCTCACTTATGATGTCTTCTATCGAATCCTTCAACCAGCTGTTGAAATCTGTCCTTTCCAGCTTCAGACTGTTCTTGCCGACTTCCATCTTTCTGAGATCAAGGACCATATTGAGAAGGTCCCGCATCCTTCGTGACTGTCTGTATATCCTGCTCAGGACCGGGTAATGGCTGTCTTCCGTGTCCATTGCTCCGAGGATACGTTTCATAGGTGCCATTATCAGGGTCAGAGGTGTCCTCAGCTCATGGCTTATGTTGATCAGGAACTGCACTTTTTCTTCATATATTTTTTGTTCCTGCTCCTTCATTGCCAGTTTGAGTCTGTTGCTGCGTCTGCGGGTCACCGTGGTATGGATGGAAAATGCCATGGCGGAAACGATAAGAAGTACTGTCATGATGAACCATCCGGAGAAATACCATGGCTGCGGAATCCTCAGGGTCATCAGACTTACAGGTTCGCACCATTCTCCGCTGCGTCTTGTGCATGAGACCATGATTTCATGTCTGCCCGGCTTGTTCAGCTGCTGAAGAAGCAGTACGGGTGACTTGCTTTCGTATACGGAACCCATGTCCGGTATCAGAAACCTGTATACCTTTTCTCTGAATATGTCCTTTTCCTGAGATGATACGCTGATTTCAATCCTTTTGCTGTTTCTTGGAATCCTGCATGTTCCGTCGCTGTCCGGACTGACTTCTTCATTGTCTACGGACAGACCGTACAGCTTTAGAGAAGGTTCATCCATGGTATCTATCAGATAATCGTTGTCGATCCTGAGCAGGCCCTGTACTCCTCCCAGATACACATCCCCTTCCCTTGATACCAGATGCGGCTTGCTAAGATATTCGTTTGATGCAGCTCCGTCCGATTCTCCGAAAAGTGTGAAGCTGTCAGAATCCTTGAGGTATGCATAAAGACCGTTGTCTGTACCTACCCATACCCTTGACCTTCCGTCGCATGCCACCGATGCAGCCGTATTCAGGAGAGTCGTGCGTACATGGGAGAATGTCCCTTCCTTCGTGTCGAAACGGCATAGACCTTCGTCGGTCGCAAGCCATATGATACCTTCAGCATCGAGATGTCCGCAATTGATCATATGCTTGTTCGTGTGGCCTTTTCTGAGAATCCGGGATTCTCCGTTGGGGAGGAGGTAGATGTTATAGTAGTCATGCAGCCATAAACCCTCATCGGAACGGCTTATGGTCATCAGATTGCCGTTGGATTGCTCTCCAATGTCGAATCCTATCATGGTGCATCGGCCCGTCGTCTTGTCAAGCCGACGGATCGTATTGCTTATCAGCAGCAGACTCCCGTCTGCCCCGTTGGACAGGTTGAGACTTCTTCCGGCATACTTCAGCAGATAGTTTATGTCCGGATCGTCTATGTGAAGAGGACGTATCTTGCCCGTATGCTTGTCAAACAGCCATATTCTGTCGGCATAGACCGACAAGGCAAGTTCGCTGTCGGAATATGAAGCTATTGAAACAACCTTTGTCTTCAGAGTCGAAGGATAGTGGGTGAATGTTCCTTCTTTAGGATCGAACCTGTTCAGGCCTTCGCCGTCCGTACCTATCCAGATGTCTTCGGACCTGCCGTCCTGATGCAGGCACAGGACGGTAGGGTTGCTGAGTCCCGTGTCCAGTCCTATATGGCTGTCTGAATATGTGTTCATTCCGCTTTGGCTTATTCTGATGAGTCCTTCGCGGATACTGCCGGCCCAGATATTGCCGTAATCGTCAGTGTAGAGGCTCTTTATCGAGTGGGCGGGAAGAGAAGACGGGTCGCCGGCGACATGTGACAGCACCCTGATGTCTCCTGATTCAGGGCTGATTATGTTGATTCCTCCTCCGTCGGTTCCTGCCCAGATTGAAGAATCACGTTCAGTCATGCATAGCACGACGTCGTTGCTGAGGTCCGAATCCGAAGTACTGTATCTTCTTATCAGTCTGCCGTCCTTTTCAAAGACGCCGATGCCGTTGTTGTAGAATGAAATCCATATCCGTCCTCTGCTGTCGATGAGTATGGCGGTTATTTCATTGAACAGTGAGAAAGGAGCCTTCCTTACCTCTCCTGTTTCAGTGTCCATGAGTACAAGTCCGTTGTGCGAGCCGCACAACAGCGTGTGACTGTCCATCATGACTATGTTGTTTATGAGGAAGTCCGGATATTCGTCAAGCACATTGAACAGGGTGAGGGATGAATCCGAGAAGGTATACCTGTATATTTTCCGGTTGCTTCCGAACCATATGCCGTCGTCGTCCTGACACATGCTCTGGAACGGGTATCCTTCGCTTTCATCTCCTTCCGGTCTGACAATCTGAAAATGTGTTCCGCTCTTTCTTATGGGCCATCTGTTGGTGAGGATCCATAGATCGCCGTTTCTGTCGGTTTCAGTCCTGAAGACGCGGCGTCCGGTAAAGACCGAGTCCTGGTGGCTGTGGAGCATATGACCGTTGAAACTGTAAAGCCCGTTAGGCGTACCCACCCATACGTCTCCATCCTTTTCCTTATAGATGGAGTTTACTGTCGAGGTCAGTCCCTCTTTCTTGGATATGCTGGTATATATGTACTTCTCCTGTGCAGATATTACTGAAGCGATAAGGAAGAGAAGGATACTTGAGAGAATGGTCTTGTTCATGGTTATCAATCAGGGTTGAATACAAAGATACTAAATATGGCCAATGTTTTCAAAAATGTCTAAGAATCTTTAAAATACCGCTTTTCAGAGGCGGTAATAGACAAAATATGAAACTTAATGGCTAAATTTGAATCAGCACAATTACAAGCCAGCTTAACTTTGCATCGGGAAATAAAACCGGGAAAACATGAAAAAGTATTCATTTGCCATCTTTTTGATTCTTACATGTGCATGTGCGGTCTCTGCGCAGACGCATCCTGAGGACTCTCTTGTTCTGGAGGAGTCTGTCGTTATCGGAATGGGTACCCAGAAGAGAGGATCCATTACGGCTTCGGTATCTACGGTTTCCTCTGAGAAAGTGGCGTACAGACCTGTTACCGATATTACGAGCGCATTGCAGGGAAACGTGGTCGGGCTGACAATTTCTTCCGATGCGGTTGCTTCTGGAGTGGGAGGCGAACCGGGAGCCGGAATTGATTTCAAGATCAGGGGAACCGGTTCTATAAACGGAGGAGGTCCATATGTCCTTGTCGATGGAGTGGAACAGAGTCTCGGGAACATCAATCCGGCATATATTGAAAGCATAACCGTGCTTAAGGACGCTTCTGCATCTGCGGTCTATGGCGCCAGGGCTGCCTATGGTGTGGTTCTGGTGACGACCAGAAGTGGGGAAGACAGCGATGATCCGACGGTGAGCTACAGCGGCTCTATAGGCTTCAGTACTCCAGTAAGCATGCCTGAGATGATGTCTTCTCTCGAATTTGCGGATCACATGAACATGATGAGGGAGAATTCCGGCAAGGCACCTCTTTTCAGTCCATCGGCTATAGAGAAGATCAAGGCCTTTGCGGAAGATCCGTATTCGGAGGATTATCCCGGAGTGGAACCGAATTCTTCAAAAGACGGCTGGGCTTCGGCCTATGGCAGCCAATACGCCGATACCGACTGGTTCGACTATTATTTCAAGGATTACTCCATGCGTCATGCCCATAATCTCAGCGTATCGGGAGGCTCGCGGAAGATAAGGTATTATGTGGGAGCCGGATATGTCCGTCAGGGTGGTCTTATTGACCACGTGGAGGACGAACTTGACAAATACACGGTAAACATGAAATTCTCCTTTCTTGCAAAGGAGTGGCTCAGATTCAACCTGAGCAACAATCTTTCCGTTACAGACATAGCGCGCCCTATGGCTGACCAGACGATCTTCTATGCCCAGATTTCCGATAAATATCCGACCCAGGCAACTGTTCTCCCCGTCGGCGGCCTGTATGATATCCCTTCATGGAATGAAGTGATGTATCTTAAGGAAACAGATTTTGACCGTATTGAGGTATCTGATGCAGTTTCTTTTTCAGTTACGGCGACTCCTGTCGAGGGTCTGGATGTGACAGCGGAAATGAGAGGACGTCTTGATGTGCAGAACAGCACCTTCAGGATGGGTGTACCGAAGACCACTCTTCCCGGAGGACGGATTGTGGCTACATCCGGCAGCAGGCAGGGCTATCGGTATCCCGGCATACATTGGAAGAACATGAGTTTCGGATCATATACAAGCGGACATGTATTCAATTATTATCTCTCCCCAAGTGTCAACGCGTCATATCAGGCCGTATCCGAGACTCATTTCTTCAAGGTCATGGCAGGATTTCAGGCGGAACTGCAGGAAAACTCCGGCGGCTATGCATACAAGGGCGGTATGCTCAGCGAAGAAGTCTTTTCATTCGACAATGCAGACGGAAGACTGATCGCTGATGAAAGCAGGGACCATTGGTCGACTATGGGATTCTTTGCAAGGGCAAACTGGAACTGGAAGGAAATGTTCTTCGCTGAAATAAGCGGGCGCGCCGACGGGTCATCAAGATTTGCTCCCGGCAGCAGATGGGGACTTTTCCCTTCTGCATCGGTAGGATATGATCTTGCAGCTACAGAAATCTTCCGGGAATCAGCCGCCCCGTTCAGCCAGCTCAAGATCCGTCTTTCGTATGGACGCCTTGGAAATCAGAGCGGTGCGGGACTGTATGAATATCTTGGACTGATGAATGTCAGTTCTTCGTCTCCCGGTGCGTGGCTTCTTCCTGGAGCAACGCAGGAGGCCGTCACGGGGGCTGTGGCATTTGCGCCTTCCATGATAAGTCCGCACATCACATGGGAAAAGGTTGACAATGCGGATATCGGGCTTGATGTTCTGGTCTTCGGCAATAGGATGAGCCTTGTCTTCGATGCGTACCAGCGCGTTACCAGGGATATGCTCGGTCCGGCAGAGGCTATCCCGTCTTTCAGCGGAATAGCGGCTCCGGACAGGGCAAGGACCAATAATGCGACACTGCGTAACCGTGGCTGGGAACTTTCGTTAAGCTGGACCGACAGGTTTTCGGGTGGGTTCAGATACCGTGTGGGATTCAATGTCTTCGATTATAGGGCCAAGGTTACCGCATACAGCAATCCTGAAGGTGTGATATCCAACAATCATACGGGGCTGGAGGCGAACAAGGGTTATTATGCAGGAATGGATATCGGTGAGATATGGGGCTACAAGGCTGACAGGCTGTTTGAGTCGGATGAAGAGGCTGCTCTCTATCCTGTCGACCTGAGTTTCTTCAAGGCCAGAGACCTTTGGAAGGCAGGAGATCTCATGTACGAAGATGTGGATGGAGACGGTGCTGTAAATCCGGGGAAAGGCACTGTTGAGGACCATGGCGATCTGGTGGTGATTGGCAATGCGACCCCTCGCTTCTCGTTTGGAATCAATCTTTCAGCCGGCTACAAGGGTCTGGAAGTAACAGCTCTTTTACAAGGCGTCGGAAAACGGGATTTCCCGATGGCCGGAAGCACGTATCTGTTCGGAGGACGCAACTATTTCAAGGATCATCTGGACAGGTTCTCTCCAGAAAATCCTTCAGGATGGCTTCCGCGCCTGACGGACGGAACAGGTTCCGGTGATCTGGACTGGAAGGTCAATACAGGGTACAATACCTCCAGATATCTGCTGAATGGAGCATATATGAGGCTGAAGAATCTCATGGTGTCGTATTCGTTCGGCGGGAAGGTTCTGGGAAAACTGCGCCTCAGGGATCTGAAGGTATATGTTTCATGCGACAACCTGCTTACTCTGGATGCGCTTCCCGGGGCCTTTGATCCCGAAACGATGAATATTGTGAGCACATGGGCAGGAGGCAGTCTGAGTGCCGCTCCGGGTCTTACATCTGCCTTGTCACAGAACGGCAACGGAAAAGTCTATCCTCTTTCGAGGACTATGGTCATGGGTGTGGAAATAAAATTCTGAATGAGATGAAGATAAAGTCAATGATAATATCAGCAGCTGCTCTGGTCATTGCCGGCTGCTCCGGTTTTCTGAATCAGCTTCCATTGGATTCTCCATCAAGCGATACCTTCCTCTCATCGGAGAGTCAGGTGCTGAGCTATGTAAACGGCCTTTATGCTGCCTTGCCTTCTCTTGGCCAGTACGGCTGCGGAGTACGTTCTGTTGAGAAGAACAGCGACAACATCATATCGGAAAAATACGATCCCAGGATAAACGGTGAACTTACTGCTTTCGGAGGAGAGTCGGACTGGTCTGCCGCTTATCAGAATCTCAGGGACATCAACTTCTTCTTCCATTATTATCAGGTACCTCAGGAAGCGGAGAACGATGATCTGAGGTCATTATGCGCCGAAGTGCATTTCCTGCGTGCATGGTGGCATTTCACCCTGCTGAAGAAATTCGGAAACGTGCCTGTGATGGATGGTTTCTGGGATGGAAATGCGACGCTGGAGGGACTTCAGATACCGGCAACCCCAAGAAAGGATGTGGCTCTCTTCATTCTTGAAGATCTTGAAAAAGCTGCAGACGGTCTTCATGGGCGAAACCGTCATTCCGGTCTGAGGATATGCAGGGAGGCTGCTCTTGCCATGGCTATGAATGTCGCCCTGTATGAGGGTTCATGGGAGAAGTACCACGCAGCCGGAATCTTTGCCGCCGAAGACGCCGATCCCGGTCTCTTCTTCAGGAAGGTTCTTGAATATGGTGATGCCCTCTTTGAGATCATGCCTGTGTCCGAAGGACTCAACACTGTCGCAAACGACCCGTTCGGTGCTCTTGACGGAGGAGACGCCTATGCCCATCTTTTCAACCAGAAAGACCTTTCTGCCGTCCCTGAGGCACTTTTCTGGAAGAAATATGACTTGTCACAGGGTCTGCAGCACAGTCTGACTGTTCTTCTTGGGGCAGGCGTCGTGGATAACGAAGCGGCGGCAGGCATCTCAAAGTCACTGGTGGACAGCTATCTCTATGCTGACGGCTCGTTCATAGACCCCGACGACAGAGCATTCAAGGATTTCAACGAGACTTTCAACGGACGTGACCTGCGTCTTCGCGAGACAGTAATGTCTACAGGTCGCAAGTTCCGCTCAAGTACGATAAGCCGTCCTATGAAGGTGGACGTATATGACCCGCAAGGAAATGTCAATCCACCTCGTTTAAGCGGCGACGGCAACACCAGGAATCTGACAGGGTACCATACGGCCTTGGGTGTCGATACCACTTATGTAAGCTCTTCATTCTGGGATACAGGACTTGTCATCATCCGATATCCGGAGGCTCTCCTGGCCTATGCGGAAGCGGCAGAAGAGCTGGGCGTCTGCACAGATGAAATCCTGAACATTACCATCAGACCTTTGAGGGAGAGGGCAGGAACTGCCTGGAAGGTACCAGAGAAGGATCCCGCATTCCCGGATCATGGGTATCCTTTGTCGCCAAACATGCAGGAGATAAGGCGCGAACGCAGGTGTGAACTTGCCCTTCAAGGCTTCAGGCTTGACGATATCCTGCGCTGGAAGGGACACAGGCTTCTGGAAGGACAGAGAGGAAGAGGCGCCTATCTGGGTGAGGACGGCATCCTTTACAGGTCCTTCAACATGGATGACCCTCAGGTCAGGGAAACTATCGGGATGATTCCCGTGGATGAAGAAGGCTGGATCGATCCTCTCAGGGACAAACTACCTTCGGGATACGGTTTTGTCCCTGACAGAGATTATCTCATGCCGGTCCCTCCGGAAGATGTCAACCTCAATAAGGAACTTGATCAGAACCCTGGATGGTAGAGAGTTATGAAAAGGACAATAATATTGATATTCCTGCTTTGCGGCCCTCTTCTTTCAGGACAGGACTACCGGCTCGTATGGGAGGACAGTTTCAGAGGAAGTGAACCGGATACCGCAAAGTGGTCGCCGATAACGAGAGGGCCGGCAGACTGGCGGAGATACATGTCTGCCGATAAGGCCCTGAGGTATCTGGAAAATGACTGCCTGGTGTTGAGGGCAGTCGTCAATGACGGTGTCGATCCGTCGGATACTGCGAGGTTCCTGACGGGAGGCGTATATACGAAGGGACGTTTTTCTCTGACATACGGCAAGGTCGAGGTCTGTGCCAGGATGCAGTCCGGCGAGAGCGTGTGGCCGGCGATATGGATGCTTCCGGAAGGAGGAAAATGGCCTTTCGGCGGAGAGATAGACATAATGGAACATCTCAACAACGATAATTTCATATACCAGACAGTCCATTCGTATCACATTCATGTGCTTGGACGAAAGACCGATCCTCCCCACTCGGTCAGAGTCCCGGCAGATGTCGGAGAATTCAATGTATATGGAGTGGAGATTCTTCCGGACAGGATAGTCTTTTCAATGAACGGAAATGCTACGATGACGTACCCTCGTCTTTCCCCCGACGGGTTTTCTTCAGAATCGCAATATCCTTTCGGATCTCCGTTCTATATTCTGCTGGACATGCAGATAGGAGGCTCGTGGGTCGGACCTCCGGATGCATCTGACCTGCCTGTGGAAATGCATGTGGACTGGATAAAGGTGTATACCTTGGATAATATCAATAAAAACGGACAATAAAATGGATAAGACACGGATTTATATATATATGGCATTACTGACCTCTATGATGTTGTTCTGCTCTTGCAATGACAGATGCCGGAAGTCAGAAACAAGAACAAGGCTTCAGCTTGAATATACGGACCCTAGGCAGGCAGAGACTTCAGGCCTGCGCTTCAATCATGAAGATGAAAAGGATGAGAAGGATCTGGCATATGAAAGGCTTGCCGAAGAATGGAACAGGAATCTCATACTTGGACAGAGACCGTACAACGAGTATGATTCCGGAATGTTACCAGATCACATGAAATAGTAACAAATAATGATAAATTGCCTTGTAAATCTCAAAAAATTAAATAAATTTGTCGGAAAGGACTGAAAATTCATATTAACCGTTAACCATATGACAAATTTATTCTATCTAGTACCTGCAGCAGCGGTAGTCGCGTTGCTTTTCGCATGGCTGTTTTTCCGTCAGATGATGAAGGAAAGCGAAGGAAACGCTACAATGAAGCAGATCGCTAAATTCGTCAGGGAAGGAGCGATGGCTTATCTGAAACAGCAGTATAAGGTCGTTATAATCGTCTTCGTGATCCTTGCTGTGCTGTTTGCTTTGCTCGCAGTCCTCGGAGTGCAGAACAGCTGGGTGCCGTTCGCATTCCTTACCGGAGGATTCTTCTCCGGCCTTGCAGGCTTTGTCGGCATGAAGACCGCTACGTATGCATCGGCACGTACTGCAAATGCCGCCCAGAGGTCTCTTAACTCAGGCCTTAAGGTCGCTTTCCGAAGCGGTGCTGTGATGGGTCTTACAGTTGTCGGTCTCGGACTCCTCGATATCGCCCTCTGGTGGATCATCCTCAATGCATTTGTTGACATCGAAGGAACCCAGAAACTTGTGTTCATCACTACGACCATGCTTACATTCGGTATGGGAGCCTCTACACAGGCCCTTTTCGCACGTGTCGGAGGAGGTATATATACAAAAGCAGCTGACGTGGGCGCAGACCTTGTCGGAAAGGTAGAGGCAGGAATTCCTGAGGACGACCCTCGCAACCCTGCAACGATCGCCGATAATGTGGGCGACAACGTCGGTGATGTCGCCGGTATGGGCGCAGACCTTTATGAATCATACTGCGGCTCCATCCTTGCGACCATGGCCCTCGGCGCCGCCGCATTCAGCGGCATAGGCGTCGACGCGCAGATGAAGGCCATCCTGGCCCCTATGATCATCGCGTCGATCGGAGTGGCTCTGTCCATCCTCGGAATCTATGTCGTACGTACGAAAGAAGGTGCCGGAATGGACGAACTCCTCAAGTCTCTCGGCCGTGGAACAAACCTCAGCTCGATCCTTATCGCAGTCGCGACGTTCGGCATCATGTACATGCTCAAGATCGACAACTGGTGGGGCCTGTCGCTTTCGGTGATTGTGGGTCTCTTTGCCGGCGTGATCATCGGACAGGCTACAGAATACTATACCTCACATTCATATAAGCCTACACAGAAGCTTGCAGAAGCCGGACAGACCGGACCCGCTACAGTGATCATCTCCGGAGTGGGCCTTGGAATGCTCTCGACTGCAATCCCTGTAATCACCATCGCAGTAGCCATTCTTCTCGCATACCTCTGCGCCAACGGATTCGACCTTTCATTCTCTGCAGAGAGCCTCAGCACCGGCCTTTACGGCATCGGAATCGCTGCTGTCGGCATGCTCTCGACCCTCGGAATAACCCTCGCGACCGACGCATACGGACCTATCGCCGACAATGCAGGAGGAAATGCACAGATGAGCGAGCTCGATCCTGAAGTGCGCAAGCGCACAGACGTTCTGGATGCTCTCGGAAACACGACTGCAGCCACAGGAAAGGGCTTCGCAATCGGTTCCGCTGCCCTCACAGGACTTGCCCTGTTAGCCTCATATATCGAAGAGATTAAGATCGGCCTTACACACCTTGGAAAGCAGATCACGAATGTATCAGGCGAGCTCATCGATGCAGCACAGGCTACGATTCCGGACATAATGGCGTACTACCATGTAGACCTCATGAACCCTGTTGTCCTTGTAGGCGTATTCATAGGTGCGATGATGTCATTCCTCTTCTGCGGCCTTACAATGAACGCCGTAGGCCGTGCGGCACAGAGCATGGTTACCGAAGTGCGCCGCCAGTTCCGCGAGATCAAGGGTATTCTTACCAGAGAAGCTACTCCTGATTATGCCCGCTGCGTGGAGATCTCTACCAAGGGAGCACAGCGCGAGATGCTTCTTCCTTCCCTCGTCGCGATCATAGTTCCTGTTCTTGTCGGCCTTATCCTCGGCCCTGCAGGAGTCATGGGACTCCTTATCGGAGGTCTCGGCTCGGGATTCGTGCTCGCTGTATTCATGTCCAATTCAGGAGGAGCATGGGACAATGCGAAGAAGTATGTCGAGGAAGGAAACTTCGGCGGAAAGAATTCGGAGACCCACAAAGCTACCGTTACCGGCGACACTGTAGGAGATCCTTTCAAGGACACGTCAGGACCGTCGCTCAACATCCTCATCAAGCTCATGAGCATGGTATCCATCGTCATGGCCATGCTTACGGTTGCGATACATTAAAAACAGAAAGCCTCCGATCAGGAGGCTTTCTGTTTTTAATCCACGTCGGCGATGAGCACCGTTCCGGCCATACCGCCGAGTATGCCGAAGCCGCCCTTGATGTTGCTGAAGGTGAAGTTGCTTCGAGATAATCCGAGATCTGACAGGCTGTTCTCGTTGGCCAGCAGATTGGTGTGGTAATACCGGTAGAGTTCTTCGCTTATACGGTAGATGGTGGCTTCGTATGACAGATCCGTATATCCGTAGTCCAGATCGTTGTAACGGAAGCTGTAATCGTGTTCCGTATATGATGTGAAGAATATAGACTTTTTGCCGTTATTGTCCAAAGCGTCTGAATTCTTCCAGAAAATCAGTCCTGTATTGTTGTTATATGCGTCGAAATTATACTCCTGCTTTGACTGGAAAGGGTCAAATTCGCAGTCGATTATATACGGCTCCCAATCGATGTGCTCGTCGGTGCCGGTTATGACCTCGCCGTCTGGCTCAATGTAGCCCCAGGATCTGAATTCATGCAATCTTTTGCGAAACACCACAGCATAGTATGTATCTTCCGACGGATCGGAATACTCCAGGGTAAATGTCGCCTCCGATGTCGCCCACTCGTCACGCGGAGCGGTTTCTATGGTGAACCTGACATCTTCCGGTCCTTCTGGCACGACGGTGGAAGCTGAAACGCTTTCAAGCCCCGGGTATGAAACCGTCAGAGAAACTTCGTCGCCGCTTTCCATCCTCCTGGTTATGTAAAACGATTCTTCCGGAACCGTATGGTCAGACTGGACATATGGAAACGTGTACTTCGGCTGGTACCGGACCTCCTGTCTTTCTCCGTTGACACGGATGTCTATCTCCGCCTTGGACTTGTCAAACGATATGTCGTCTCCTGCAAATCTGGCAAGGTCGATGATTATTGCTGTGCTGTCTCTGGCTCCGGGCACGCATAAGGCGAATATCTTCGACTCCTCCTTTGGAATGTCCAGTTCGAACTTCATCTCGCATGCGGAGAATGCGAGAACCATGCATATCATATATATTGTCTTTCTCATAATCTTTAGAATTTAAGTGTGTAACTGAATGACGGGATGATCGGAATGATACCGGTTGCGACTCCGTATGTGTTTCCGTCTTCATCTGTCTGAATATATGCGGACATAGGATTCATTCTGCAATATGCATTGTATATGCTGACGTTCCATATGCTCTCATTGCCCCTCTTTGTCGTCTTTCTGAAATTTGCACCGAGATCGAGACGGTGGTATGCCGGCAGTATCAGATTGTAAGGAGTGCTTCCAAGGAGACCGAAGCCTCTGAATGGGAATTCATATGATATGACACGATTGAAAGTAGAATCATATCCGTCCACAGTCATGCGGTTTCCGCTCCTATAGTTCCATGCTGCATATACATCGATCCTGTCCGTGATCTTCCATGTTGCGGAAAGCGTCAGCTTGTGGCGGTTGTCGTTCCAGTTGAAGAACCACTCCGGATATATATCTTCGAACTTTCTCTTTGTCCATGAAAGGGTATAGGCTGCGGAAACATTTACCTTTCCGGTATTGTATCCCAGGGTCACTTCAGCACCGTACGAGATGCCTTTGCCTTCCGAGAATTCCTTTTCCCAATCTTCGATAGGAGGATATAGCATGGAGTATCCGCAGTATTCCCTAAGATGGTCCATGGTCTTGAAATATCCTTCTACATCCAAGGTGAATCCAAGCGGCAGAAGAGAGTATACTCCGGCAACGACCTGTCTGGACAGCATAGGAGCAGTCTTTGCTGTCGTAGGCATCCATATGTTTGTCGGAATGTCCAGGTTGCTGGTCGAAATGTTATGGATATACTGATTCATTTCAGTATATGAAAGCTTCATCGATACGTTCTTGTGCAGGATGAAGTTCAGTGCTGCACGAGGCTCCAGCCTATGATATGTCTTGCCTTGTACGGCGAACATCGCATACCTGAGTCCCAGCCCCGCCTTCAGCCATCTGCCTGCTGATATGTCGTCTTCGACATATATCGCCATTTCATGTCCGTCGGATGCGGATCCTTCTTCGGAAGTCAGGATCCGGTCATTCCCTGCGGACAGATGAGCATATTCTTCATGCGACCTGGATCCGTTGTATATATGGTATTCGTATGAAGCTCCGAAACGCACATCGTGCTTGTCAGAAGGGGTCCAGCAGAAATCGGCCTTTGCCGCGATGTCATGGATGCGGGAGCTTCCGTCTTCGACCGATCCTTTCTTATGGAAGACACCGTCTCCCTCATGATGCCACCAGTATGAGTAATAATCCGTTCCGCTGGCGTACCTGCTGTAGTATGCCTTCATGTCGGAGGCCAATACATCGGAAATCCTGTTCTCCCACCTTACCGAGGCGAGAGTGTTGCCCCAGTCAAGTCCGAGTCCGTCGCTGTCGGTGAGATTCTCGCTTCCCGGGATGAGCTTGCCGTCTTCATACTGGCCGACATAGTCGAAGCCGAACTTCAGTCTGTCACGTCCGTGATATGCGCTCAGAGTGAGCTTGTTCTCCGGGGCGAACAGGTGGGTGATCTTCGCGTTGAAGTCGCCGAATGCGTAATGGAGGTTGGTGTTGTCGTCCATCGTGCCGTTGACGACTGCAAGGACAGGGACGGAGAACACGTCTATCCAGCTGCGGCGCATTGCGAGGTTGAACGAAGTCTTTCCCTTTACTATCGGGCCTTCGAACTGAAGCCTTCCGTCGAGAAGGCCGATGGAGAAGATTCCGTGGTATTCATTCATGTCCCCGTCTTTTGTCGAGACATCCACGATCGATGACATTCTGCCTCCGAATCGGGCAGGAAAGCCGCTCTTGTAGAAGTCGACATTCCCGATGATGTCGGTATTGAAGGACGAGAACAGTCCGCCAATGTGGTTGACCTGGTACATGGGTACGCCGTCGAGAAGGTAGAGGTTGTCGTATCCGGTTCCTCCGTGGACATACATGCCCGAAAGGAGTTCGGTTCCGGCTGCGACGCCCGGGAGGGACTGCAGCGTCTTGATGACATCAGGGGAGCTGAGCACTGCGAATCCCTTGTCGAATGCCTTGGAATCCATCTTTTCCATGCCTGTAGACCTGTTTCTGAGCTTCCTTGCATATCTGTCTCCTGTGATTCTGGAAGCGGACAGCGTATCCTTCATGCCTTCAGGCTCTGCATCGATCTCAACATTTTTCTTCGGACGGCTTATGACGATGTGTGTCCGGTCTTCTGTCGTCCATTCAAGTCCGGTGCCCTTGAGAAGCTGGTTCATGGATTTCTCCAGATCAAGACCGGAATCCGGGGCTTTGCGTCTTTGACTGAATATGTCTTCGAGTCCGGCGTCATATATGAAATGGACATTGAATCTTTCCTCAAGGTCTTCCAGTATGTCACTTACCCTGCCTCTTTCCTGGGCATGGGAAGGAAGACATAAAAAGAGGACCGTAAGTGTTGTAATCAGGGTTCTGGTCAAGTTCATTATCTTCATGTGTGTTTTCTTTATCCGCTCATTAAGACGGAGCGAAAGAAAAAAAGTACTATCCTGATACAATGTTTCAGTATGCAAATGTAGATAAAGTCATTGTAATTTGTTATATTTGCGAAAGACTAATAACCACATGCTATGAAACCGAGAACCGCTCTTTTGACGTTGGCGCTGGCAGTTCTGTCGTCAATGTCTCTTTCAGCACAGGAAGAAGTGCTTCGTTATGAAGGTCAGTGGCCGAAAGGAGAAGGAATCCTATATTCCAGCAGGGACGGACTCATAATCGGAACCTTCAGCAAAGGTGTGCCTGAAGGTAAATGTGTATGCTATCGCCCTAACGGAGAGGTCTATTGGGGTGACTACAGGAAAGGAAAGGCTACCGGGCAGGGACGCCTTTACAGGGACAACGGCATCGTGTTCGCCGGAGATTTCAAGAACGGAAAGTACCATGGAACCGACACTCTTTACCGCACAAACGGCTCCATGTTCGTGGGCAGGTTCCGTAAAGGCAAGCTGAAGACAAGGATGGCTGATGCCGCCGTGCTTCCGTCCGGTCTTGTCAAGCCTTCATATCCGATGGTGGATCTCAAGCATAAGCAGGAGGAATTCCTGAAGGAACTCGAGATACGTTGGGAGCAGAGGAACCTCAACCTCATAGAAAGCGCCGGATTCAACACCCCTAGATTCCAGGGAGGGAACATAGACGATTTCGCTTTGTGGGTGAATTCGCAGGTGGAGACCCCAAGCTCCTTCAATCCGGAGAACGGCTCAAGGACGGTCCTTGTAGAGTTTACTGTCCAGACAGACGGAACATTGGCTGATATCCACGCCGTTTTCGGTTCGAATGTCGAGCTTAACACCGCAGCTGAAAAGGCCGTTTCCAAGTCTCCTCTGTGGGAGCCGGGAACCTTCGCCGGAGAAAAGAAGAACACAAGACTTACCGTTGCAGTCGTATTTGGAGGAGAATAGACGCAGCAAACTGACAAGTATCTGATAAAAACTGCTATCTTTGCATGTTCGGGCCGTTTTAGGTCCGGACATTGCAGGATAGCAGTTTTAAGATATGAGTAAGGATATATTGGATAATATTACGGAGAAGGAGTATGAGCACGGCTTCGTGACTGATGTCGCGCAGGAGTTCATCCCTAAAGGTCTCAATGAAGACATCATACGCCTGATCTCCGCAAAGAAGGAGGAACCGCAGTGGATGCTGGACTTCCGCCTGGAGGCATTCCGCCGCTGGCAGAAGATGCCTGTTCCAAAGTGGGCCCACCTTGACATTCCTGAGATAGACTTCCAGGACATCATATATTATGCGGCTCCGAAGAAGGACGAGGACCGTCCGAAGGAGATAGACCCTGAGCTTGAGAAGACATTCGACAAGCTCGGCATCCCTCTCCATGAGCGCAAGGCGCTCGCAGGAGTGGCGGTCGATGCCGTATTTGACTCTGTTTCTGTCACGACGACCTTCCGTTCGGCTCTTGCCGAAAAGGGCATCATCTTCTGTTCGTTCTCGGAAGCTGTCCGTGAACATCCGGACCTGGTGCGCAAGTATCTTGCGTCGGTCGTTCCCGTCAGCGACAATTTCTACGCTGCCCTGAACTCCGCCGTATTCAGCGACGGCTCCTTCGTGTATATACCGAAGGGCGTGCGCTGCCCTATGGAGCTTTCAAGCTATTTCCGTATCAATGCTGCAGGAACCGGCCAGTTCGAGAGGACCCTCATAGTGGCCGACGAAGGATCTTATGTAAGCTATATGGAAGGCTGCACAGCTCCTATGCGTGACGAGAACCAGCTCCATGCAGCAGTGGTGGAGATCATTGTGGAGAAGGACGCCGACGTCAAGTACTCGACCGTTCAGAACTGGTATCCGGGAGATGCGGAAGGAAAAGGCGGAATATTCAATTTCGTGACAAAAAGGGGCATATGCAAGGGTTCGGGAAGCCATCTGTCATGGACACAGGTTGAGACCGGATCCGCCATAACATGGAAATATCCGTCGACCATCCTCAAGGGTGACAACTCGTCTTCGGAGTTCTATTCTGTAGCTGTGACCAACAATTTCCAGCAGGCGGATACGGGTAC
>JAFTYS010000059.1 GCA_017461285.1 Bacteroidales bacterium
CGGAGACGAGGAAGCATGGTCATCAATGGGACGCACCGCACAGATCCTCGACAATCTTATCGAGAAGGGTCTTGCAAAGCCTATGATCGTGGTAATGCCTAACGGCAATCCTAACCAGCAGGCCGCTCAGACATTCGGTCTCCCTACTACAGAGTATGACTGGAGAGATCCGGCCAACCGCAATCTCTATGTCCAGAGCCTTGTAGAGGAGATCGTTCCTTTCATCGAGAAGAACTACCGCACAGTGGCGAAGAAGTCACACAGAGCTATCGCTGGTCTCTCGATGGGTGGTGGCCACACTATCGCTGCATCAGGAATGTATCCTGATGTATTCGACTACATCTGTCCTCTTTCCATGGGTGCAGAAAGAACTCCTGAACTAGATGCACAGCTTCAGGGAATCAAGAAAGCCGGCTACAAGCTTTACTGGCTTGCATGCGGAAACACTGACTTCCTCTTCGAGAATGCAAATGAACTTGACAAGGCGCTCACGGCAAACGGTCTCGAACACACTTATTTTGTAAGCGAAGGAGGCCATGTCTGGGCTAACTGGAGACTCTATCTCAATACATTCGCACCGCTTCTTTTCAAATAAGACTTAAGATATGAAGAAAATCATTACAATCGCTGTAGCTCTCCTCATGGCCGGCACAGTATTCGCCCAGCAGGCGCTCTGGGGAAGCGCATCAACCGTATCTCCTGAAATCAATGAAGACGGAACAGTAACATTCCGCTACCATGCTCCTAAAGCAGTAAAGGTAACGGTGTCAGGAGACTTCCTGCCCACACAGAGACTGACATTCCAGATGAACGGCCAGGAAATGACCTATGATGCTCCGGGAGTCGCCGAGCTGAAGGAAGGACAGCACGGAGTCTGGGAATATACCACAGACTTCAAGGTTGCATCCGGAATGTACACATACACGTTCAATGTGGACGGCAACAATGTCATCGACAATAACAACATGTGGGTGAACCGCGACATCGCATCCCTCACCAGCGCATTCATCGTTCCGGGCGGACGCGCAGACCTCTTCACCATCCAGGACGTGCCTCACGGAACAGTGGCAAAGGTATGGTACGAGAGCGCAGCAGCAGGTTTTGACCGCAGAATGAGCGTCTATACTCCTGCAGGATACGAGCAGAACAAGAAGCAGAAGTACCCTGTACTCTACGTCCTCCACGGCATCGGCGGAGACGAGGATGCATGGCTCGACCAGGGACGTGCGGCACAGATTCTTGACAATCTGATCGCACAGGGAAAGGCAAAGCCTATGATCGTCGTATTCACCAACGGAAACATCTCCCAGGAAGCGGCTCCTTGCCAGAACTCGACAGGCTACATCCACCCTACGACCGCTCTTCCGCAGACAATGGAGGGCACATTCGAGACATCGTTCCCTGAAGTCGTGAAGTTCATCGACAGCAACTACAGGACCATCGCCAAGAAGCAGAGCCGCGCGATCTGCGGTCTCTCGATGGGAGGTTTCCACACCCTCTACATCAGCCTCAACTATCCGGACATGTTCGGGTATTCAGGCATGTTCTCGGCTGCGATAGGAGTCAGCGACCCGTCGGTATCCCCTATCTACCAGGACTTCGACACCAAGCTTGCGACCTATTTCAGCAAGAAGCCGAACCTCCTCTGGATCGGATGCGGAAACACAGACTTCCTTTTCGAAGCGAACAAGGATTTCGTCAAGAAGCTGAACGAGAACGGATATCCTCATGAGTATCTTGAAAACGAAGGAGGACACATCTGGAGAAACTGGAGAATCTATCTCACTGAGTTTGTTCCTATGCTCTTTTAATAATGATTAAAAGAATATCTATACTATTGTCTTCTCTGCTGCTCCTGTGGGCATGCGGAGGAGACAATAATACTCCGGAAGATCAGATTCCTACAGGATTTGATTTCAATCTGGTGACCATAGAAAACGTA
>JAFTYS010000060.1 GCA_017461285.1 Bacteroidales bacterium
CCTGACCGTGATGTCGTAGATGGTGTTGGTACCTGTCGATGAGTTCTTGAGATAATCGGCAGGGTCGTCATATGACTTGTAAGTCATCAGCCAGCTTGGGATGATGACCTTCTTTCGTCCGCCGGCCTTCATGCCGATCACCGCATCTGCAAGACCTGCCTGAATTGTGGTCTTGATCGTTGTGAGTACCTTTGGACCATAGTATGCTGTAGTGTCAAATGTACCGAGCTGCTTTGCGGTCTCCTTCGATGTATATGAAGATATGTTTCCTTCGAGATCAGTCACGGTGTAATCTGCGATGATGAATCCGTCTTCCTTCACCTCGGCGCCTGTTCCTTCCTCTTCTTCAATTACATAGATGCCGAGGCCGCTAGGCTGAAGGTCAGGGTAGTTCACTTCCATCCATGCGTTGAAATACCTTTCGTTGGCATCATTCGCTCCCACCTTGGGAGTCTTGGCGCAACCTGCCGCAACCAGCGCTGCAGCAAGCAGTAATATTGTCTTGATTGTCTTGTTCATTCTTGAATTGAAATATTAACTCGCAAAGATAGTAAAAAAAGTGATACCTCTAGTCATTGGATACTCCTACAACCCAAATCTGGAAGGCCAGGGCGGAATTTGCAGGAATTGTGCCAAAGACACTGTTGCCGAATGCATATTTCCCGGAGAAGAGGATGTCGCATCGCTCCCCGGCTCTCACGCCGATAAGTCCGTCCCTCAATCCTTCGATGAGTTCTGTCTCTCCGAGGTTTATTTCGTACAGCGAGTAGTCCGGGTCGGTAAGCAAGAAGTTGGAGCTTTCGGCGGTTGCCTGATGGTTGGTCACGAAGAGGTTCTTCTTGTCAATGCTTCCGCTGAAAGTGTAGCCGGCATAGTAGAACGATACGGAACCGTCAGGTTCGAGCATCGGACCGGTGCCTTCGATACGCACCAGTCTTGTCGATCCGCCGTTGTATACGACTCGCAGAGAATCAGTTATTGTCGTGTCTCGCTTCTGGGTCTCGTGCTTTACCTCGATTCCGGCAATGGTGGTGTCTATGACCATCTTGTCGTCGACATATGTGGTGTCAAAGACGAATGTAGTGTCGAGGTAGGTCCTCAACGTGTCGATGATGACCGAATCCCTGGTTCCTGTCGGGTTCTTGGCAATGTATGAGTCTATGTTTGCTTCCTGCTTGTTGTATCCTTCCTCCAGTTTTTCCTTGAGGCATGAACTGCCGGCGATGCAAAGCAGCAGGAGCGCGAAAATCCTATTTTTCATCTTCTTTCTTCTGTGTAAGGAATATATGTGTGTGTCTTTCAATGTATTCTGCTGCATCTTTGATGCCTGCGATGTCTCCCGGGATGTTCAGCTTTCCTCCGGCGGCATTCTCGTGACCGCCTCCGTTGAAATACAGGGAAGCGCATCTGTTGGCCGAAGTGCCTTTCTTCGACCTTATGGAAACCCTGACCTTGCTGTCTTCTTCCTTGAGAAGCAGGCTCATCCTGACTTCGGAGATGGAAAGAGGCATGTTTACGAATCCTTCCGTGTCTCCCTCTGCAACATTGTATCTTTCAAGCGTTTCCTTGTCCAGCACTATGTATGCGACTCCGTCTTCCGTAATGGTCATGAGATCCTTCATCATATGTCCGAGCACCCTCAGACGGTTCTCGCCGTACTGGTTGTAGAGGTGGGCGAGGATGCCGTCTCTGTCGACTCCTGCGGCAAGCAGCGCCGATGCCATGCGGAACGTGGACGGGTAGGTCGAGTTCGCGAAATTGTTTGTGTCGGTAGTCATTCCGGTCATGAGGGCTGTCGCCGATGCTGCCGGAAGCATGGATGCATCATGAGCGATGCGTCCGGTCTCCATGAGTATCTGATAGGTAAGCTCCGAAGCTGATGAAATGTCCGTCTCGGAGAATGAAAGGTCGAAGCATTCCCTGTCAGGGTTGAGGTGGTGGTCGATAAGGATCTTGTCGGCTTTAGATTCCTTCAGGGCGTCTTCAAGCTTGTCCGCGCGGTGGAATGCATTGAAATCCAGGCAGAAAAGCAGGTCGCTGTCGCGTACGGCGGTTTCTGCCTCTACAGGCTTCTCCTGGCGAATGATAAGGTCAGAGGCAGGGATGCCTTCCGTGAGAAACTGCAGATATGGAGGGCATGGATCGTTCAGGACAATCTTGGCGCCCGCGCTTGTGAATGTGCAGAGATAATGGTACATTGCCACACTGCTGCCCATCGCATCGCCGTCCGGTTTCATGTGGGTGACGATTGCTATCCTTCTTGCCTGCGATATTAATTTCTCAAGCTTGTCTATGTTGCATGAATTGATGTCTTCCATTGCTGATGTCCGAATTTTCGGTTGCAAAATTACAAATTATATTGCATTTCATAAATGAATTTTCTAACTTTGTCCGTTGTTTTGTAACGAAAAATATAAACACTAAAATAATGGGTTC
>JAFTYS010000061.1 GCA_017461285.1 Bacteroidales bacterium
ATCTTCTGCGGGTCGATGGTCAATGCGATGAAGCATATCTTCGCTGAAAAGAAGTATTTCTACCGCCAGGTGAACCATCTGCCTCTGTCCCCGATAGACGACAGGGATGCGGTAGAGCATATCGTGAGGGGATTCCGTTCGAGCGGAAAGGTCATCGAGAGGGATCTGGCCCTCGGAGCATGCAAGCTCTTCAGGTCGGAGATGTGGTATCTGAACCAGTTCTTTTCGATATGCGATTCATTGTCGAAGGGATTCATCAATGAGGCGATTCTTGTCGATGCCCTGAATTCCATGATAGCGGTACATGAGCCTAGGTTCAAGGTTCTTGTGAACGATCTGACCGACCATCAGCTGAGTCTGCTCCGTGCGGTCCTTGACGGCGTGGTCAAGTTCAGCGCGTCTGATGTCATAGAAAGGTACGGCCTGAATTCATCGGCCAATGTCCGCAGGGTGAAGGATGCCCTCCGCAAGAAGGAGATCCTGACCTTCAACGACAAGGATGAACCTGTGATCCTGGACCCTCTTTTCGAGTATTGGGTAAGCAAATATTATTTCGAGATACAGTAATGGCAAGGAAGAAACTGGTAGTGCTGACCGGCGCCGGGGTCAGCGCGGAAAGCGGAATCAGCACATTCCGCGACAGCGACGGATTGTGGGAGCAGCATAAGGTCGAGGATGTGGCTTCGATAGAAGGATGGTACAGGAATCCATCCCTTGTGCTGGATTTCTACAATGCCCGCAGGGCGCAGCTCAAGGATGTCCGTCCTAATGCGGCCCATCTGGCCATCGCCTCATTGGAGGATGAATATGAAGTGACGGTAGTGACACAGAATGTCGACAACCTCCATGAAAGGGCAGGCAGCACGAAGATAATCCATCTTCATGGCGAGCTTACGAAAGTGCGCCCGGAGAACTGCTGCAACGATATGGACGGATACTCGGAAATGACGGTCTTCGATATCGGGTCAGACTCCATACATATCGGGGACAAGGCACCGAACGGTGCCCAGCTCCGTCCGCACA
Source organism: Bacteroidales bacterium (assembly GCA_017461285.1). Next base: position 1,024 of record JAFTYS010000061.1, read on the forward strand.
TCGTCTGGTTCGGCGAGGCTGTGCCGAAGATAGAGTCTGCTATAGATGCAGTCCAGGATGCCGACATCCTGCTGATAGTGGGCACTTCGCTTCAGGTCTATCCGGCTGCCGGCCTGTACAGATATGCCGGAATGGAGACACCTATATATATCATAGACCCGAAGGATGTGTCTGTCCGCGATTCGAGGATAACTCATATCAAGGATGTGGCTACCAAGGGAATGGAGACCTTTAAAAATCTCATCAAATCAGGAAATTAGGTTTGGAAATTAAATTTTTATACCTATCTTTGCAGCCCTATAATGAAAAGGAGGTGATTTAGAGATGATTATAGTTCCAGTAAAGGATGGTGAGAGCATTGAGAAGGCTCTTAAGAAGTTCAAGAGGAAGTTCGAGAAGACAGGTGCTATCCGCGAGCTCCGCGCAAGAAAGAACTTTGTTAAGCCGTCAGTGAAGAAGAGAATGCAGATGCAGAAGGCTATCTACGTTCAGCACATGCAGCTTCAGGACGAGCAGTAATTATAACAGAAGATTATTTACAGATTGTCAAGCTCAGAAAAAGAGTTGCGCAGACGCAACCGCTTGCTGTCTAAAACTTTTAATTCATATTAAGTTTTTATGTACGCAATCGTAGACATTGCAGGCCAGCAGTTCAAGGTAGAAGCTGGTATGGAAATCTTCGTCAACCGCCTCGCGGCTGAGAAGGGTGCTGCTGTCGAGTTCGACAAGGTACTCCTTATCGAGGCTGACGGCGCAGTAAAGGTAGGTGCACCTTACGTTGATGGTGTAAAGGTAACAGCAACCGTACTTGACGACACTTGCAAGGGCAAGAAGGTTCTTGTATTCAAGAAGAAGCGTCGCAAGGGTTACCAGAAGTGTAACGGACACCGTCAGTATCTTACAAAACTTCAGATCAATGAGATCGCTTAATTAATTGAGGAGGAACAGATTATGGCACATAAAAAAGGCGTCGGTAGTTCTAAGAACGGTCGTGAGTCACATAGCAAACGACTTGGTATCAAGAAATTCGGTGATCAGGTAGTAAAGGCTGGAAACATCCTCGTTCGTCAGAGAGGTACTGTCCACAACCCAGGTCTGAATGTCGGAATGGGTAAGGATCACACTCTTTACGCACTGATTGACGGTAAGGTTAGCTTCCGCAAGAAGGCGGACAATAAATCTTACGTTTCGGTAGTCCCTTTTGAGAACTAAGACTCGGGATTTATGAAAAGATAGAGGACTGTATACCCGAGTGGGTTGCGGTCCTCTTTTCATGTAAACAAAACACAGACATATGCTTACACTCAAACTTCTTCGTGAGAATCCGGAATTCGTGATCGCGAAGCTTGCAGTAAAGAATTTTGACGCAAGGGAGATCGTTGAGAAGATCAATGCCCTTGACCAGAACAGAAGAGCTCTTCAGGTGGAGCTTGACACATGCCTTTCAGAGCAGAAAAAGAAGGCTGCCCAGATAGGCGGCCTGATGAAGGAAGGCAAAAGGGATGAGGCTGATGCAGTCAAGGCTGAAGTTGCTGCCCTCAAGGCCCGTTCTGCTGAAATAGAGAGAAAGTCAGAGGAGAACAACACCGAGCTCAATGCTCTTCTTGTTCTTCTTCCAAATATCCCATGCGATATGGTACCTGAAGGAAAGGGGGCTGAGGACAATGTTGTTGTAAAGACAGGAAACGAGATTCCTGAGCTTGGAGACAACAAGCTGCCGCACTGGGAACTCGCAAAGAAATATGACATCATCGACTTCGACCTCGGAGTGAAGCTTACCGGTGCAGGATTCCCTGTATACAAGGGCAAGGGAGCAAGACTTCAGCGCGCGCTGATCAACTTCTTCCTCGACTGCAACACAAAGGCAGGCTATCTTGAGGTGGAGCCTCCTGTAATGGTGAATGAGGCTTCTGGCTTCGGTACTGGCCAGCTTCCTGACAAGGAAGGCCAGATGTACCACGCCGTAGCGGACAACTTCTATCTTGTCCCTACAGCAGAGGTTCCTGTGACCAATATCTTCAGGGATGTGATCCTTGGAAACAACGAGTTCCCTGTAAAGATGACTGCCTATACCCCATGCTTCCGTCGCGAGGCCGGCTCATACGGAAAGGACGTCCGCGGACTCAACCGCCTCCATCAGTTCGACAAGGTCGAGATCGTACGCGTAGAGAAGCCTGAGGCATCGTATGCGGCTCTTGACGAGATGATCGAGCATGTCGAGAACATCGTCAGGTCTCTCGGACTTCCATACAGGATACTCCGTCTCTGTGGCGGCGACATGAGCTTCACTTCGGCCATCACATACGATTTCGAAGTATACTCTGCAGCCCAGGAAAGGTGGCTTGAGATTTCTTCAGTATCGAACTTCGAGACTTACCAGGCGAACCGCCTGAAGCTCAGGTACAAGGATGCTGACGGAAAGACCCAGCTTGCCCACACCCTCAACGGAAGCTCGCTCGCTCTTCCAAGAGTGGTTGCGGCTCTTCTTGAGAACAACCAGAAGGACGGCAGGATCGAGATTCCTGAAGTGCTTCGCCCTTATACCGGATTTGACTATATTGACTAAGGAAAAGACCATACTCGGAATAGATCCCGGAACCAATATTCTTGGTTTCGGGATTATCCGTGTAGATTCAAAGGGTCCTCATTATGTCCATATGGGAGTCTTTGATCTCCGCAAGATCAAGGATCCGTTTGAGAAGCTTGCGAATATCTTTGCCGGGGTGAACGAACTGGTTGAAGAGTATAAGCCTGATGAACTTGCAGTAGAGTCCCCGTTCTATGGCAAGAATGCCCAGGTCGTGCTGAAGCTCGGGCGTGCGCAGGGAGCGGCGATCACAGCCGCGATAATGCATGGCATACCTGTGGCTGAATATGCTCCGAGAAAGGCAAAGATTGCAATCTGCGGAAATGGAGCTGCTTCGAAGGAGCAGGTTTCCATGATGATCCAGAAGACTCTGAAGGTCGATCTGGACCCCAAGTTTCTGGATGCCACCGACGCTCTTGCGATAGCATTGTGTCACCATTATCAGATGAGCAATCCTCTGGCCGGAACCGGTGGAAAATCCGATTGGAAGAAATTTCTTGAAAATAACCCCGACAGGGTGAAATAATAAAGCTGAGGTCTGATTTTTGCAGTTAAAATTCAGATTTGGCTTTATCTAACAACTATCCATATATGACTGGAAAAACTTCAATTTTTGGCCGTCTGGCCGTCTTTATCTGTGGAATGCTGATATCCTTTTCTGCCTTTGCGCAGGGATCGTACACCGTCAAGCTTAAGCTCATAGATGCCAAGACTTCCGAACCGGTAGGCTTTGCGACTGCATCTATAGCAAAAAAGGATTCGAATGCGGATCCGAAGTTCGCCATGACTGACGAGAACGGTGCAGCTTCCCTGACCAAGATATCTAAAGGAACATATATTGTCAAGGCTGAACTTATGGGATACAAGTCCTATGAGCAGGAACTTGTTGTGGACAAGAACATCGACCTTGGCGAAATCAAGCTCGCAGAAGATGTAGAAGTCCTCGATGCTGCGAGCGTTTCTGCTGTGGGCAACCCTATCATAGTAAAGAAGGATACGATCGAGTATACAGCATCTTCGTTCAAGACTTCGGATAACGATATGCTGGAAGAGCTTCTCAAGAAGCTTCCTGGCGTCGAGGTGGCTGCCGACGGCTCCATAACCGCCAACGGCGAGACTATCACAAAGATCATGATAGACGGAAAGCCTTTCTTCCTTGATGACCCTCAGCTCGCATCGAAGAACATCCCTGCGAAGATGATAGAGAAGATCAAGGTGGTCGAGAAGAAGTCAGATCAGGCTCTCTTCACCGGAATAGACGACGGCGAAGAGGAGATGGTCATCGACCTTTCGGTCAAGCCGGGAATGATGGACGGGTGGTTCGGAAACACGATGGTCGGAGGCGGTCATGATGTTCCCGGCGGCGGTTCCGACATGAACGACCCGCGTTTCCAGGCCGCTGCGATGATGGGACGTTTTACGGGCGACAGCCAGATAAGCATAATCCTGAACGGAAACAATACCAATAACCGAGGCTTCAACGATGTCGCAGGCGCGATGATGCAGGACATGCGTGGCGCCGGCGGAATGGGCCGCGGAATGGGCGGCTGGGGAGGCCGCCACGGCATCTCGACTTCATGGATGGGCGGTCTTAACGGAACATGGGACCTTTTCGACGGCGATATGGAGCTTTCCGGAAACTACCTCTATAACCGCTCGAGACGCGTGGTGGAAGAGGAAAGTTCAAGGATCACATATATGGAAGACGGAAGCCAACTCCATAACGTCAATACCGGTGCGAATACTTCCGCATCCCAGGGAAACAGGTTCGGTATCCGTATGGAGCATAAGTTCTCGGAAAACACTTCTATCCTTTTCGAACCTCAGTTCAATTTCGGACAGGGCCATTACGCCGAACATTCGGAATTCTACACCGACCGCGTCGCAGATGGTGCCACAAGCCACACAAACAGGGGATTCACAGACAACAGCGGTGACAACCGCAACTGGTCTACCAGCGGTTTCCTTCTTTTCCGCCAGCGTCTGGGCAAGCCGGGAAGAACTATGTCGGCAAACATCCGTTACAACTTCAGGAATAACGAGATGCTGGGATATAACCAGTCTCTCACTTATGCAGATAGCGACAACGACGGAGTCTGGGATGCGAATCCTGAAGTGGTGAACCAGAAGATAGATCGTCTGTCAAAGAATGCTTCGCTCAACGGAAGAATCGTATATACCGAGCCTATCGTGGAGCATCTCTTCCTGGAGGCGAACTACTCGTACGGATGGAACAGGAATATCTCCGAGAAGATCGCATATAACAGCGGCAATCTCGGTAATGCCCTCGGAAGCGATGTGACTTCGCTCGTGTTCCAGGAGGACGGTTCATACAAGGATGATACATATTCAAATGAAATCCTGAACCGCACCATCAACCAGAGGGGAGGACTCAGCCTTACATATCAGACCGAAAAGATGCGTGCCCAGCTCGGAGTAGCCGTGACTCCTACAGACACATACAACGAGACCAATGGAGACACTTATGAGAGCAAGGTGGTGAACTGGTCTCCGCAGGCGACCTTCAATTATGAGTTCAACGACTATGCCCATATGAGGGTGCGCTATAACGGCCGTTCGTCACAGCCTTCTACCTATCAGCTCATGCCTGTGCCTGACAATTCAGACCCTCTGAACGTGTCGTTGGGTAACCCTTATCTCCAGCCGTACTTCAACCATAATTTCCGTGCGAACTTCGGCTATACGAACAAGGAGACATTCACATCGATCCATGGTAACATCGGAGGAGGAATGGTGGACAATGCCATCACCAGTGCAAAGTGGTATGACAATGCCGGAGCGCAGTATTCGATCCCTGTGAACGGCCCGGGAACATATTCGGCCAACGGCCGTCTCATGGTGAATTCGCCGATCGCCCAGTCTGACTTCTCGATCTTCTCGATGACCAATGCCAGCTATAACGAGTCCACATCGTTCATCGGCAAGGGAACCCTCGATTCTGGAAAGTATTATGATGCAGAGAACGCAGACTTCAATTATGACCTCTTCCATCAGGATTTTCCTGACTTGAGCGAGGCTGAGGATGTGTTTACCGCCAACAGGACCCAGACCATGAGCTTCATGCAGAGGCTCCGCCTTACATACAGGAATGATTTTGTCGAGCTGGTAGCCGGCGGACGCACCAGAATGTCGAAGTCATGGTACACCATTGCGAGCGCGAATGTGAATCCGACATGGAGCAACCAGGTGGACTTCTCGATGAACTGGACCATCCCGGGAGGAATCAACCTCATAGCCGATGCCGACTACAACTGGTATAACGGCTACACAACCCCTCAGGAAGACGAGATCATCCTCAACGCAGAGATAACCAAGCTGCTGTTCAACAATAAGTTCACTCTTGCCCTCAAGGCATACGACATCCTCGGACAGTCGAAGAACCTTTCCGTTTCGGATTCGTCGAACTACCACCTCGAGACCCGCAACAACACTCTCGGAAGGTACATAATCCTGTCCCTTACCTATCGTTTCGGAGATTTCGGAGCGGCTGCGAATGCAAGACGAGGACCGGGAGGCCCATACAGAAGATAGTTTTTCTGCATTTAGTTTAAACCTTCGTACATATTTGTTGTCTATATATCCGGAGAGGCTTTTAAAGGTCTCTCCGTGTGTTTTACTTATAGCTGTTATTATTAGATTATGAAGATTTCCGGTATCTTTTCCAAGATCATGATGGTGGGTCTGCTCCTTCTTGCAGGACTTTCAGCCTATGCTCAGAATTCGTTTACTGTAAGCCTCAAGCTCGTCGATGAAAAGACAGGTGAGCCTGTCGGCTTTGCTACCGCATCCCTTACGGTAAAGGGTGAGAAGGAAGCGGCAAAGTACGTGCTTACCGACAGCGAGGGCGCTGCTGCAATAACAAAGGTCAGAAAGGGAACATATGTTCTCAAGGCCGAACTTATGGGATACAAGTCCTATGAGCAGGAAATCACTGTTGAGAAGGCTCTCGACCTGGGTACCATCAAGATGAAGGAAGATGTGGAGGTCCTCGATGCTGCCAGCGTTTCTGCTGTCGGAAATCCTATCATAGTGAAGAAGGACACCATCGAGTACAATGCATCTTCGTTCAAGACATCGGACAACGACATGCTTGAAGACCTCCTCAAGAAGCTCCCTGGCGTGGAGGTGAATTCCGATGGAACGATCACAGCTAACGGTGAGACCATCACTAAGATTACCATTGACGGAAAGACATTCTTCCTCGACGATCCTCAGCTGGCGACCAAGAACCTTCCTGCAAAGATGATCGAGAAGGTCAAGGTTGTGGAGCGCAAGTCCGAGCAGGCCCGTTTTACCGGAATCGACGACGGCCAGGAGGAGCACATCATCGACCTTTCTGTATATAAAGGCATGATGAACGGATGGTTCGGAAACATCATGGGAGGCGGCGGACACGACCTTCCGGACGAGGGATACTATAATGACGAGCATAAGTTCATCGACGAAGGATGGCGTTACCAGGACGCAGCCATCGTGGGTAACTTCAAGGATGACAGCCAGATAAGCATCATAGCAAACGCCAATAATACCAATAACAGAGGATTCAATGACCTTGCCGGCGGAATGATGGGCGGAATGCGTGGTGGTGGCGGTGGAATGGGCCGTGGCGGCGGAATGGGCGGCTTCGGTGGCGGAAACGGCATCACCAGCTCATGGATGGGCGGACTTAACGGCGCATGGGACCTCTTCGACGGGGACATGGAGCTTTCAGGAAACTATCTCTACAACGGATCGGATTCGTATGTTGAGGAGGAGAGCTCGAAGATCACATACATGGAGGACGGAAGCCGTCTGCTGAACAACAATTCAGGTACAAGCATGACATCGACCGGCGGACACAGGTTCGGCGTCCGACTTGACCATGAATTCAATGACAATACATCTGTCCTCTTCGAGCCTCAGTTCAATTTCGGCGGCGGAAACTTCTCGGAATACTCTGACTTCTCTACCAACACGATAGGAACTGACGGACAGGAGAGATTCACCAACAGCGGTTTCAACAGCAGCACAGGAGAAAACAGCAACTGGTCTACAAGCGGACGTTTCCTCTTCAGACAGCGTCTCGGCAAGGCCGGAAGAACGATTTCCCTCAATGCGAACTACAACTTCAGCGACAATGACATGACCGGTCTGAACCAGTCTCTCACACAGACTGACGTGAACCAGGACGGCACATATGAAGATGAGATCGTGAACCAGAGGTATTTCCAGAATTCGAAGAACTCATCGGTAAGCGGACGTCTCGTATATACCGAGCCTCTGACCGAGAACCTCTTCCTCGAGGCGAACTACCAGTATTCATGGAATCTCAGCAAGAGTGGAAAGGATACATACAACAGCGGCAGCAATGTCTTTGATTCGACTCATATCGAGTATGACCCGATGGGGGAGACGTATGATCCTCTATATTCAAGCTCTATCCTCAACAGATACATCAACCAGAGAGCCGGTGTCAGCCTGACATGGCAGACAAGCAAGATGAGCGCCCAGATCGGTGCATCTGCGAACCCTACAAACACCCATAACGAGACCAACGGAGAGACATACGACAGCAAGGTAGTCAATTGGTCTCCTGAAGCAAGGGTACGCTACCGCTTCAACGACTACACCAACGTGATGGTCAATTATAACGGAAGGTCGAACCAGCCGTCTACATCACAGCTGATGCCAGTTCCGGACAATACTAACCCTCTGAACATCTCTCTGGGTAACCCGTACCTCCGGCCGTACTTCAACCACAACATGCGTGCGAACTTCGGCTACACCAACATGCAGTCGTTCTCTTCGGTCAATGTGAACCTTTCGGGAGGACTTGTTCAGAATGCGATAACCAATGCACAGTGGTACGACCAGTCAGGAGTCCAGTATTCGATTCCTGTGAACGGACCTGGAACAGGTAATGTGAATGCCATGGTGATGGTCAATTCACCTATCGGAAGGTCAAACTTCTCGATCATGTCAATGACCAACGCACGTTACAACCAGTCGACTTCATACATCGGCACAGGATCGCTCGATTCAGGAAAGTATTATGACTCTGAGAATGTGTCCTTCGATTATGACGCTTTCAACAAGGATTTCCCTGATCTTGGAAATACATCTGCCTTTACTGAGAACAAGATCCGTACGACAGGCGTGATGCAGATGCTCCGACTTACATACAGGAATGATTTCGTGGAGCTCGTTGCAGGCGGAATGACCAACATGTCGAAGTCGTTCTACACCATGAATGCTGTCAACCAGAAGGCTACGTGGGCAAACAACGCATCATTCGAGATGAACTGGACCCTTCCTTTCGGAATGAACCTCATAAGCGACGTGAACTACAGATGGTATAACGGATATACCACACCTCAGGAACCTGAGTTCATCTGGAATGCCGAGATTACCCAGCTTCTTTTCAAGAACACCTGCACACTCGCCATCCGTGCATATGACCTCCTCAACCAGGCGAAGAACCTCTTCGTGACAGATGCTTCGAACTACCACCAGGAGACACGCAACAACACCCTCGGACGATATGTAGTGATCTCCTTCACATACAGATTCGGAACATTCGGCGGTAACCGTGGAAACCGCGGTCCGGGAATGGGACGTGGCGGAATGCGCGGCGGTCCGGGCATGATGGGCGGTCCGGGTATGCGTGGCGGAATGGGTGGCCGCAGGCCGTTCTAATTCTTACTGAGCTATAAAACGATATACGATTTCTCCGGTCTGATTGGCCGGAGAATTTTGTGATGCGCTGAATCGTGACAGGCGGGCGGCGCGTACTGCAAAGCTTCTGAGGCAGTTGTCTGTCGATGAAATCTCTTCCATGACCTTTGCGCGGACTACCTGTCCGGCGTTGTTCACTGTGATGATTACAGTTACATCTCCTGCTCCGTAGCATCTGTATGCCGGAATAGGAAGGTGACTTGCCTTGCGTCCGTCCAAAGTATAGGAAAGAACTGACGGACCGCTGTATTCCCTCTGGTTTTCCTGTGAAGGCTTCTGCTGGTGCTGCATCTCTACGGTCTCGTCTGAAGCATCTTCCTCAATTGCGTCCTTCTGACCGTTTTTAAGGTCTTTGGCAAGTCTCTCGGCATCTTTGTACAGCTGCTCGGCATCAGTGCCTCTGTCGTCCTTTAACTGGGCTCTTGAGGCATCTGTGGCGATGTTCCTTATCGGAGCGGATGAGCTGTGGGCCGCAGCGATGAGCTCGTCGAGCTTGCGGCTGATGTCTTCCTTGAAGACCTCTTCCTGCTGGCGTCGCTCGATTTCTTCCTGCTTTGAGAAGTCAAGCACGAAACTCTCTTCCTTTCTTATGCTTGAGTCGATCTGATAAAGCAACAAGACAATAATCACCGTGAGATGGAATATCACGGTGATATATAAACCTGCGCGGTCGTCTTTGTTGAAGAGACTCATTATTTCTTCTTGCAGTTTGCCAGTGACTTTTCGATTGTGGCAGATATCACGTCGATTGCGACCTTGTTATGTCCTCCCTGAGGAATTATGATGTCTGCGTAACGCTTGCTAGGCTCGATGAACTGCAGATACATAGGCTTGACCGTATTCGAATATCTTTCGATCACCCATTCTACCGTCTTGCCTCTTTCCACGATGTCACGTGCCATGACCCTCATGAGCCTGTCGTCATCGTCCGCGTCAACGAATATCTTGATGTCCATCAGCTTGCGGAGCTTCGGGTCGGTAAAGATGAGGATGCCCTCTACGATGATCACGTCAGCAGGCTTTACATGGACGGTCTCGTTCTTCGATCTGCCGCATGTGATGTAGGAATATACCGGTTGCTCTACCTCCCTTCCTTCGCGCAGCTCCTTCAGCTGCGCCCTGAGAAGGTCGAAGTCTATCGAATCCGGGTGGTCGAAATTATGAACCCTTTTCTGTTCTTCAGTAAAATGGCTCAGGTCCTTGTAATATGAGTCCTGAGGAATCACCACAACATTCTCTTCGAGCTGCTGAGTAATCGCCTTTACTACAGTTGTCTTTCCTGATCCGGATCCTCCGGCTATTCCTATTATCAGCATGGTATTCTAGTATTCTGCGTTCTTTGGTGTACGTGGGAATGGGATTACGTCACGGATATTGCTCATACCTGTTACGAAGAGCAGGATCCTTTCGAATCCAAGGCCGAATCCGCTGTGCGGAGCCGAACCGAAGCGGCGGGTGTCAAGGTACCACTCGAGACCCTTCCTGCTCATTCCGAGCTCGTCGATGCGTGCCTCGAGCTTCTGGAGAGACGCTTCTCTCTCCGATCCACCGATGATCTCTCCGATCTTAGGGAAGAGCACGTCCATCGCGCGGACTGTCTTTCCGTCCTCATTCTGCTTCATGTAGAATGCCTTGATGTCCTTAGGATAATCTGTAAGGATCACAGGCTTCTTGAAGTGCTGCTCGACGAGGTATCTTTCATGCTCGCTCTGGAGGTCGGTGCCCCAGCTCACAGGATACTCCCATTCCACTCCGGCAGCTTCAAGGATCTTGATGCCTTCGGTGTAGGTAAGGCGTACGAATTCTGTATCTGCAACACCTTCGAGGCGCTCGATCAGCTCATTGTCGAACCTGTCGTTGAGGAACTTGATGTCGTCGTAGCAGTTCTCCAGGGCGTATTTCACGAGATACTTGATGAACTCCTCTGCAAGGTCCATATTGTCCTTGATATCGTAGAACGCCATTTCAGGCTCTACCATCCAGAACTCCGCAAGGTGGCGTGGAGTGTTTGAGTTCTCGGCGCGGAATGTAGGTCCGAATGTGTAGATGTCGCCGAGAGCCATTGCTCCAAGTTCGCCTTCAAGCTGTCCGCTCACTGTAAGGCTTGTCTCCTTGCCGAAGAAGTCCTTCGTGTAGTCGATTCCGCCCTTCTTGTTGCGTGGAAGGTTCTCCATGTCAAGCGTGGTCACGCGGAACATCTGGCCTGCTCCCTCACAGTCTGATGCTGTGATGAGCGGGGTGTGGATGTATACGAATCCCTTTTCATTGAAGAACTTGTGGATGGCATATGCCATCTTGCTTCTGATGCGGTATACTGCACCGAAAGTATTGGTCCTTGGACGCAGGTGGGCTACTGACCTGAGGAACTCGAAAGAAGTGTCCTTCTTCTGGAGAGGGTAGCGCATAGGGTCGCATTCTCCGTAAATCTCGATCTCGCTGGCCTGGATTTCTGTCGCCTGGCCACCTCCGACAGACTCTACGAGCATGCCCTTTACAGCGATGCAGGCTCCTGTAGTTATCTTTGCAAGTACTGCCTCGTTATCTGGGGTCTTGTCTACTACTATCTGTATATTATTTATTGTAGAACCGTCATTAAGGGCTATGAAAGCCACATTCTTGTTACCTCTCTTTGTCCTTACCCATCCTTTGGCAAGAACCTCCTTTCCTGCCTCCGCTTTCAGCAGGTCCTTCACTTTGGTTCTGATTACTGTTTCCATTATATATTACTGATTTAACAAACTTTGCAAAGATAATCCTTTTGTGCTTATTCGCCTAAAATTTTACCCTTAATATCTGTATTGTCATACCTTCCGCAGAATTTTTCCGCTCCCTTGCCTATCGCATATGTCGGAACAGGGGCTCCGGTATGTCCTCCGGTGGTCCACCCGATCGAGCATTTTGCGTTGAGCTCTCTGGTTTCTGCCTCAGCCGCTTCAAGGCGTGCCCAGTCGATGACGCTTCCACCACCGTTCGCTCCGAGAGCTATTCCGCCGGTCTCATGGTCTGCAGTAACAACGATGAGCGTCTCATCCGGATGTGCTAGATAGAACTGATATGCTACCTCGATGGCCTTGTCGAATTCTATGGTTTCTCTGATTGTGCCCATTGTGTTGTTGCCGTGCGCTTCCCAGTCGATCGCGCCACCTTCGCACATGATGAAGAACGGATCATTGTCTCCGAGGAAACCTACCGCCATTTCTACTATCTCGGCCAGTGACGCATCGGACTCTTCCTTGCCGTCTGTGGTATACTGCTCGGCATCGCTATGTCTGTCGCTTGGCTGGCAGAATACTATCTTCTCGCAGCCGTCGGCTGTCGCGTTGAATTCATCTGCTCCATAGCATACCTTATATCCGTTCTTCTCAAGATATGTATCGGTGGCCTCTGCCTTGCCGTCCTTTCCTTTGTAATCAAGGAAACCAGCGCCTCCGAAGAACTCGAATCCGCTTGCAGGAATCTCCTGGCTGAGCTGATAGTGTGCGCTTCTCTGCCTGTTGTGTGCATAGAATGATGCCGGTGTGGCGTGGTTGATCGGAACTGATGACATGATGCCGATCTTGTAGCCATCTTCCTTCAGGTCAAATGCCATGCTTTTAAGATGATTTCCTTCCGGATCCATTCCTACCATTCCGTTGTTGGTCTTTGCTCCGCATGCGATCGCTGTTCCAGCTGCAGAAGAACATGTGATGCTTGCGTTTGCAGAATATGTCGATGCAAGTCCGAGATATGGGAACTGAGTGAACCTTAACTGTTCGCCTCCGAGCTTTCCTTCCTTGTATGAAAGGTAAGATTCGGTTGCGGCAACGTGCGAATTGCCCATTCCGTCTCCGATGAAGAGGAATATGTATTTTGCCCTGCCTTCGTCTTTTGCGGTCTTTCCGCAGCATCCGGAAAGAGATGCGAGAACAGTAATCACGCAGATTACAGATAAGATTCTAGATGGTTTCATGGTATTGGATTTTATCTTACAAATTTATTCATTTTTCCTTTAATCCGCTCACCGGATGGCAATAAAAAAAGCAGTCCTTTTCAGAACTGCTTTCATTATAGAGTAAAAGTGATTTACTTTTCAGCTGGCTTTCTTGCCGTATACATGATCTTAAGTGCAGAACATTTACGAAGTTCCTGCTTAACATCTGTAACGATACCCATACGTGTGTTCTCGTCAGCCTTGATTGCAACAGTCATGAATGATCTGTCAGCTTCAGAAAGTGCGTCACGCTCAGCAGCGATGAAGTCACGGATTTCGTCAACTGTCTTGAATGAGTCATTCAACTGTATACGCGAGTCGTTACCATACTGTGCCTGAAGTGAACGGATAGGAGCACCTATGTTGATATAGGAAGTCAAATCCTTTCTTTCAAGTTTTGCAATTTCTGATGCCTCTGGCAACCTGACTACTACCTTGCTTTCTGTCTCACGCATTGTGGTTGTCACCATAAAGAAGAACAACAGCATGAAGACGATGTCGGAAAGTGATCCCGATGGAGGATTTGGCACTGTCCTTTTTTCTTTCTGTTTAAATTTTGACATATCGTTATTCTCCTTTATTTTTTAGAAACGTCCTTAGGCTCAGCCTCAGAGATGTTCTGAGGGATTGCCTTTCTCACTATTGCCTGCTCGTCTTCGTTACATTTGGTGTAGAGCTTTGCGAAGTTCGCCATTGCGAAGTCGTCGCGCAGTTCGTTGACTGCCTTTACAAGCTCGTTCTGAACGGCCATGTATGCCTGATAGCTGGTACCGCGGTCATTCTGAAGCGAGATGACACCCTTTGAGACCATGCATGGACCGAAGTCCTCAATATCGATTTCTTCCTTTTCAGGGAGATTAGGGTCATCGTAAGGGTTTGTGAGGAATTCCTTGATCTTATCTTTAAGTTGGCTGACATCCATAGGCTCATTACCAGCAAGAAGTCTGTCGGCAGAGTTGATCTTTACAACGATGATGTTGCGGCGATTAACCTTCTGGTCCTCAACTTTCTGATTAGGGTCAGGCATAGGAGGCAGACGACGCTGCAGACCCTTGTCCTGATCCATGGTTGTAGTCATCAAGAAGAAGCAGAGCAGAATGAATGCCATATCCGCCGTTGAACTTGAATTGATTTCTGGTGTTTTCTTTGCCATGGTGTAATTTATTTACGTGTCGCACCGACAACCCATCCCACGATAAGTGAAACGATTGCAGCTCCAAAAGTGAGATAAGTAAGATTAAGAATTGTGTCTGTCAGTTTAAGTGTCTGGTCTGACACAGGCTCACCGAGGTAGCCTACTGCTGGGGTTCCTGGAGCAAGCACATATGCTACTGCAGCGATTGCGGCGACAACTATGAGTCCAATGAGGATCTTCAAAAGGCTCTTAGGATTGTTCATGCCTCCAATCACCAATACGCCGAGCAGAACTGCTAAGATTGCAATACCTGCGAAGGCATATGCGCAGTAGAGCAGCATGTCAACGGGAGCATTGCCGTTTGTCTCAAATCCTACGAGGAATCCGTAGAGACTGAAAACGACGCCCACGATGAAAAGCGCTACCAGCACCCATTTGATGATTTTTTCGTATTTCATTTTCTAGAAGATTCTATTGTTATTTGCCCTGATACTTAACCAAGATATCCATGAGAGAGATTGAAGCGTCCTCCATGTCGATAGTGAGGGACTCAACCTGTGAAAGGATATAGTTGAAGAAGATCTGAAGGATAACGGCAACGATCAAACCGCCGACAGTAGTGATCAAAGCGACCTTCATACCACCTGCTACGACAGCTGGAGACATGTCACCTGCTACCATGATGGCGTCAAATGCCTGGATCATACCGATAACTGTTCCCAAGAATCCGAGTGATGGTGCGATAGCGATGAAGAGAGAGATCCATGAGAGGTTCTGCTCCATCTTGCTGGCCTCTACGCCACCGTATGAAACAACTGCCTTCTCAACTTCCTCAAGGCTCTGGCCGTCAGCAAGACGGAGGAATGCCTGTGTGAAGATAGATGCTACAGGACCGCGGGTGTTGCGGCAAACGTCAGTAGCGGCAGCAACGCCACCGTTCTTGAGAGCGTCCTCGATCTTGACGAGAAGCTTCTTTGAGTTTGTCTTAGAGAAACCGAGGTAAAGGATACGCTCGATACAGAGAGCGAGACCGAGGATAAGGCAGGCGATAACGAGGGCCATGAAGCCGGCGCCACCTTCGATGAACTTGGTCTTGAGGGCCTGGTGCATAGGAACTTCCTCAGGTCCGTCAAGATTCTCAGCTGGAGCAGCTACTTCCTCAGTTGCTGTTGGCTCAGCAGCCTGCTCGTCCTGAGCTGCTGCGTTCTGTGCAGAAAAGGCCATTACGCCCATTACTGCCAAAAACATGAAAATTTTTTTCATAATTGTTTTTGTGTGTTTGATTAATTTAAAGTTATTGAATTGTTATAAGTTAATATTCTGCGTTTTACGACATGGCGCTATATACCCTGCCTTAAAATTCGGTGCAATTTAGCAAATAATTTCCAATTGACAATACTTATTTTGAGATTTCACCACGTAAATCCATTTCCAGGCCCTTTTTCACTTCTTCGTTTGTCTCGAAGACTCCGAGCAGGTAAAACAGCTTGCCCAGGGCGCTTTCCGTCGTGCTGTCATAGCCGTTCATGACTCCCGCCGCCTTCAGGCTCTTTCCTGTGGCGTAGATGTCCATGTTCACACGTCCTGCCACGCACTGCGTGATGTTCAGAAGTATCTTGCCCATTTCGGAAGCTTCCCTGACGATCGAAAGGAACCATTCCTTCGACGGCGCGTTGCCGGCCCCGTATGTTTCAAGAATGACAGCCCGCGTGTCTTCGCCGAGCAGGATGTTGCGGACCACTGCAGGGGTTATGCCCGGATGTATCTTCAATATCGACACCCTGGTGTCCAGGGCGGTGTGGAAGAGCGGACGCCTGTCCCATGATTCCGGAATACGGATCAGGCCTCTGTTGTAGCGTATGTCTATTCCGGCTTCCGCAAGCGGAGGGTAATCCTCCGAGCGGAAGGCACGGAAGTGGTCCGCGTTGAATTTCCTGCTCCTGTTGCCTCGCATGAGGACATTGTCGAAACAGATGCATACCTCCGGAACCAGCGGGTGTCCGTCTTCGTCCTTTGCCGCCGCGATTTCCACGGCCGATATCAGGTTTTCCTTTCCGTCGGTCCTGGGTATTCCGATAGGGAGCTGGCTTCCGGTGAATATCACCGGCTTTGTCAGTCCTTCGATCATGAAGCTCAGTGTCGAAGCAGAATATGCCATCGTGTCCGTTCCATGAAGGATCACGAACCCGTCATAATCGTCATACTTCTCCTCTATCAGGCGTACGAGGGAAACCCACAATGACGGTTCTACGTCGGAAGAGTCGATCAGCGGGTCGAAAGTGTATGAGTCGATCTTGTAGGCGAACTTTCCAAGCTCGGGCACCTCTTCGAGTATCTGACTGAAATCGAATGGGGTAAGCGCCTGCAGCACAGGGTCTTCCTTCATTCCTATGGTGCCTCCGGTGTATATGAGGAGGATGGACGCCTTTGGGCCTTTGGGATGGTTGTACATCATAGTCCGAATAGTTTATGCGCGTTCTCTGTTGTTGTCTGTGCTATCTCTCCGACGGTCTTTCCTGTCTGTTCCGAAAGCCTGGCGGCTATGTGCGGGATGTAGCTGCTCTCGTTTCTTTTGCCTCTGTGGGGAACAGGAGTCAGGTATGGAGAGTCGGTCTCGAGGAGAATCCTTTCCAGGGGTATCTGCTTTACCGTTTCGGCAATCGAGGCCTTCTTGTAGGTAAGTACTCCTCCGATGCCGATGTACCAGTCTCCGAGCCTCTGCAGTTCGCGGAAGGTTTCGGCGCTTCCGCTGTATGCATGGAAGACACCTCTGAGGTTGAGATGCCTGCAGTCCTTGAGGATGTTGATTATGAGTTCCGTCGATTCGCGTGAATGGATGATCACCGGCAGGGAGAGCCTGTCGGCCAGTTCCAGCTGCATTCTGAATGCCGTCTCCTGTTCCTTGACGAACTCTCTGGACCAGTAGCAGTCCATGCCGATTTCCCCGATTGCCCATATCTTCCTGGACAGGTTTTCATGTACCTTTTCCATTTCCTTTTCCCAGGATGCATCGATGGATGTGGGGTGGAGGCCCAGGCAGGGGAATACAGTTCCTTCATGCCTTCCGGCGGTCTGGAACATATGTTCTCTGGTCTGCGAGTCTATGTCCGGAAATATGATCTTTGTGACTCCCGCCTCGACGGAACGGGCGATCGCGAGGTCTTCCTCTCCGGTGAAGGCCTCGTCGTACAGGTGGGCATGCGTGTCGATGAATGTCATAAAAATGCCGATTGTTGCCAATCCTGCAAATTTATGAAAAATTATCGTGAAAACCTTGTGCATGCCGTGCATCTCTGCAGAAGGTCGATGGAGATCAGACCTTCCGCCTCCAGCATGCCTGTCAGCTGGCTGATCCTGCTGTATTCCGAACCGGTCAGGGCACAAAGGTCGTCCAGGGTGATGCCTCTATGTTTCTTGATGGTTGTAAGAAGAAAGGCCAGTTCCGAAACCAGACCATCTCCAGCTCTGGATCCGAAGGCTTCCATGACCATGTCTCGGGCGGAAAGCGCTCTGAGAGGTCCTCCTGTGTCCAGTCTCAGGCTTTCCATCAGCCCTTCGACGGAATCGATCGGCTCGGCTACTTTGCTCTTTATCAGCAGGTTGCAGCCTTGTGATCTGGCGTCGTCGATTCTGCCTGGCAGGGCGTAAACCTCTCTGTTGTAAGAGAACGCAAGTCTGGAGGTCATCATTCCTCCGCCTTTCACCCGCGACTCGATAAGCAAAGTGGTGTCGCTGAGACCGGCTATGATGCGGTTGCGGCGCAGGAAATGCACGGCTAGAGGGGCTGTGCCCGGAGGGTAGTCGGTGATGAGGGCGCATCCTTCAGCTGCAGCCATCCTTTCGGCTATCTCCCTGTTGCGGTACGGGTATACGGTTTCGGGGCCGGTCGCCATTACGGCGATGGTCGGCAGACCAGATTCCAGGGCGCTCCGATGTGCGCAGATATCGGTACCAAGCGCGAGCCCGCTTACGATCAGCGGCTTCTCCGACGCGTATCCCATCTGGCGGACTATGCGGCTGCACCACTCCTGTCCGTACTGCGATATGTCGCGGGTGCCGATGACGGCGATTTTCCTTGACGGGGCGAAAAGCTCTTCGGCAGGAGTACGGCTTCTTATATATAGTCCCAATGGGGCGTCCTCGCATTCCTTGAGGAGTTCCGGATATTCTTCTTCCGTACATCCGAGGAAGCTGATGCCCTTTCCGGTCAGCTTCTGAACTTCGTCCGCAGCCTCCTCTAGAGCTCTGCCGCTCACTTTTCCTCTGTACTTCGACCATGGGCCGAGGATCGAGGTCAGTTCATTCTCCTTCATGCGGAAGATGTCCGCTGCATTTCCAAGGTGCGATATCAGGGCATGGCCAACCTTTGGCTCAAACCCGAAAATGCGGTTCAGGGCGCACAGACTGTATTTTTCTTCGTCGTTTTTCATGACGGCAAAGTAAAGCGAAAACCGGATTCCAGAAAAGTCTGAAACCCGGTTTTCGATCGATGATAAAAAAGATTTTTCTGTTTTTTATCGTTTTTTCCGTTTTTTATTGTCTTTCATCAGATGATGAGGAGAGCGTCGCCGTAAGGACCGAACTTGTAGTCCATCTCAAGTGCTGTCTTGTAGGCCTTCATGACATTCTCGTATCCTCCGAAAGCGGCAACCGACATGAGCATTGTCGAACCCGGACGGTGGAAATTGGATACGATGGCGTCAGGGATTGCGAATCTGTATGGCGGGAAGATGAACTTGTTTGTCCATCCGTCATATGGATTCACTTCGTCATTCGTCGTGGTGTAGGTCTCGAGACCGCGAATCACCGTGATGCCTACTGCAAGGACCTTGTGACCTTCCTTCTTGGTCTTGTTTATGAGTGCTGCTGCCTCTTCGGTGATGATCAGACGCTCTGAGTCCATCTTATGCTTCGACAGGTCTTCGACGTCCACTTCACGGAAGTGGCCGATGCCCATGTGGAGGGTGATGAAGGCTTTGTTTATGTCCTTGAGGATCATTCTGTTGAAGAGCTCGCGGCTGAAGTGGAGGCCGGCCGCTGGAGCAGATACTGCGCCTTCGTGCTTTGCGAAGATTGTCTGGAAGTTCTCTGCGTCTTCTTCTGTCACTTCCTTCTTCACCCAGTCCGGAACCGGAGTCTGTCCGAGTCCGAAGAGGGTCTCCTTGAAGTCTTCGTAACTGCCGTCGTAAAGGAAACGGAGGGTCCTTCCGCGTGAGGTCGTGTTGTCGATCACCTCTGCAACAAGGCTCTCGTCTTCTCCGAAATAAAGCTTGTTTCCGATACGGATTTTTCGTGCAGGGTCAACTATCACGTCCCAGAGCCTCTGCTCGCGGTTGAGCTCCCTGAGGAGGAAGACTTCGATGTCGGCTCCTGTCTTTTCCTTGTTTCCGTAAAGTCTTGCAGGAAAGACCTTTGTGTCGTTAAGGACGAATGTGTCGCCTTTGCCGAAATACTCTATGATGTTCTTGAACTGCTTGTGCTCGATTTCTCCTGTCTTTCTGTTCAGGACCATGAGCTTGCACTCGTCACGCCATCTTGGCGGCTCCTGCGCTATCTTTTCTGCCGGAAGATTGAACTGGAATTGTGAAAGTTTCATATCTGTTTGAAAATTATTGCAAAATCAAAACATTATACGATTTTTTGCGGATTTTGTTTCACATGCGGGGAGGAAAATGTGAAAAACTATATTTTTGCCTCATGAAAGACCTCCTGGATTGAAGGGTAGGTGTTCAGGAGGTATGGAGGCAGACTGGATCTGGCTACCCATGCCGCCTTGGTTATGTCCTCTTCTGTCTGAGGTGTCAGGTCTGTGGGATCAGTGTACAGCATGTCGTACCACCATGTGTGTTTCAGATGCCAGATTCCGTTTCTCTTGTAGCAGTGGTCGGTGATGCAGATCAGTTCCCTGACCTCCAGCTCGCTGATGCCGGTCTCTTCCTGTACTTCGCGCAAAGCCGTCACCTTTATGTCCTCTCCCGGGTCCTGATGGCCCTTCGGAAGGTCCCACATCCCGTTTCTGCTTATGAGGAGGTAGTCTCCGCGCCTGTTCGATACGAGTCCGCCGCCTGCATTGACTTCCAGAAACTCGGCGCAGATGGCCTTGTATGTGCCCCGGATGTCTGATGTCGGTATGCATACCCTATGGAGTGAGTCGGATACTTCCACCATGTCCACCAATGAATGTATGTCCTGGCTGTCTCCCAGACTGAACCGGATCATGTTGGGGTCAGAGAGTATCTGATCGTCGGGGCTGCATATCAATATGCACCTCTTTTCGAAATAAATCCTATGCATTTTCCTTTATTTTGATTACATTTGCACGATATGTGCCTGTAATGCGCTATTCGCTGCAAATATAGGCAGAAGAACTGAAAAACAATCAAAAACAGATAAATATGGAATCAGTAGAGAAAGCTGTTGCCAAGTCTCTTATGGAGATCAAGGCAGTCATGTTGAGGCCTGACCAGCCTTTTGTATGGGCATCGGGATGGCATTCGCCTATTTATTGCGATAACAGAAGGATCCTCTCATTCCCTGAAATACGCGAGAACGTGTGCAGGTGGATGGCGGAAATCATAAAGAAGCAGTATCCGGATGTAGAGGTGATCGCCGGTGTCGCTACCGGCGCGATCGCTCACGGATATCTTGTTGCACATATGCTCGGCAAGCCGTTCTGCTATGTAAGGCCGAAGCCGAAGGATCATGGAACAGGCTCGCAGATCGAGGGTATCCTGGAAAGCGGAGCAAAGGTCGTGATCGTTGAAGACCTCATATCTACAGGCATGAGCAGCCTTGCAGCAAAGAATGCGCTTGTGAACGCCGGCGCTGACGTGATGGGTATGGTCGCCATTTTCTCATATGGCTTCAACACAGCCCGCAAGGCATTTGAGGATGCAAATGTCGAGCTCACCACCCTGTCAAATTACGATGCCCTTATCGATGTGGCGTCAGAGACAGGATATATCAGGTCTGAGGATATCGATGTGCTGAAGGAGTGGAGGTTCTCTCCTTCTACCTGGGGTAAAAACGAGTAGTCATGGCAGAGTACAAGAGCAAAAGGGCGATAGTGTCGAAGGCTCCGTACGAACTGTACATGGCCTTCGTCGACATGCGTAACTTCGTTCAGTTCGTTCCGGAGGACAAGAGGGGAGATGTCACTGCGGACTTTGACACCATCCATGCTACAGTGCAGGGATTCAATGTGGGAGTGAAGGTCGTTCAGAGGACACCTTATTCGAAGATCGAATTTGCTGATGACGGTGCTCCTTTCCAGTTCCGCCTCACAATGCATTTCGATGCGGCTTCCGGAGACCCCTACAAGACTGATTTTCAGATCATTCTTGACGCAGAGCTTAATTTCATGATGAAGACTCTGCTCGGAGGAAAGCTTAAGGATGCTCTGGACAAGGTCGTTGACGGATTGGTTGCAGTGTCTGAGGGAAGGATGCCGGAAGGCGTTGACCCTTCGATGTTCAGGAAATGATGCATATAAAGGAATCATTCAGAAGATATCTGGAAGAGGCGATAGGGTGCGATAATGCCCTTGTCGCTTTTTCTGCATTTGATGACCCCGCAAAGGTTTCCGTGCGTCGGAATCCTTTCAAGAAAGGACGGACTTTTGAAGGTGTGCCGGTGCCATGGAATCATCATGGCGTACTGCTGGCGGAACGCCCGAAGTTCACTTTGGACCCTCATTTCCACGGCGGAGCGTTCTATGTCCAGGATTCCTCATCCATGTTTGTGGGCCATGTGTTCCGCAGTCTTCTGAACCTGATTCCGGACTCTCCGTCGGGCATTGTCAAGGTGCTCGACCTGTGTGCCGCCCCTGGCGGCAAGACGACAGATCTGGCCGCTTCTCTCCGCGAGGCCTACGGTGACCGGTTCCTGCTGGTCTCTAACGAGGTCATGAAGCAGAGGGCCGGGGTTCTGGCGGACAATGTGGCTCTGTGGGGGGATCCGAACGTGGTCGTGACATCCGACGACCCCCGCGCTTTCGCACCGCTGTCCGGTTTCTTCGATATTGTCGTGACCGATGTCCCTTGTTCGGGAGAAGGCATGTTCCGCAAGGATGAGGAAGCCCAGAAGCAGTGGTCTGAAGACAATGTGGCATTGTGCCAGGCCCGTCAGCGCAGGATAATCGCAGACATGTGGCCTTGCCTGAAGCAGGACGGGCTGCTGATATATTCGACATGCACGTTCAACCGTTATGAGAATGACGACAATGTGGACTGGATCGCGTCGGAACTTGGGGCGGAACCGCTCGTACCGTTCGGGGATGTTGCTCAAGGGGTGATAAAGACCCGGAGAGGCTACAGCCTCGTTCCGGGTCACGTGGAGGGCGAGGGCCAGTATTGCGCTGCCCTCAGGAAGACTTCCGAAGTCGCTTTCCGCAGTTTCGAACCGGCGCGTCAGAAACGCGAGAAGCCCGGGAAGAAGCCCGTTCAGGCTGTCCCGGCGTCCATAAGAGACCTTTTCAATGTGCCTGTGGAACTCAGGCAGAAAGGGGAGACGGTGACTGCCGTCCCATCGCAGATCGCCCCGCAGACAGCGCTTCTGGAATCAGTCCTTCATGTACTTGCTGCAGGATGTGCTGCGGGAGTGCTCAAGGGACAGACCCTTGTTCCGGATGCGGACCTGGCTCTGTCGCTGATATACAGGCCGGGGTCATATCCTGTTGCGGATGTGGAACTCCACACGGCACTTTCCTTCCTTCACAAGGACGCCATATTGCTTCCGGATAGTGAAAAGGGATATGTGCTTATAGTATATGAGGGAGTTCCGTTGGGATTTGTCAAGAATTTAGGAAACAGGTGCAATAACCTGCATCCGCAGGGAAGGCGCATCAGAATGAATATTGAAATATGAAAAGGATTATACTGGCAGTGTGGGCATTGGCAGCCTGTGTTGTAATGA
Organism: Bacteroidales bacterium; assembly: GCA_017461285.1. The sequence continues at coordinate 24,364 of JAFTYS010000061.1, forward strand.
ATGCGCAGAACTCATCGAGGTACGAACAGAGGTACGACCTTCTTGTTTCGCAGTTCGGTCCGGCAGGAGTTGGTGTTGAGACCGTGCTTAACAACTGGGAAAGGGAAGACTCGACGAATGCGAAGATGCTTCAGGGAAAATTCGTTTATCTGTTCACAAAGGCGCAGACTGGGGTGGTGGAGCCCCATCCCGGCAAGAAGTATCTGGGCATGAACCCGGTCCTCACGCTCAAGGACTCTCTCGGCAACGATGTGAACTACTTCGAGGTCAATGTATTCGATGACGAACTCTATGCCGAGGCTCTGAAGACTGCGGACAGGGCGGCCGGCCTGTGGCCTGACAGGCTGGATTTCAGGTTCATGAAGGCTAATGCATATATCGCATACGAGAAGGAAAGCCCTGACATGGCTCTTGCCTGCCTGCTGGATCTGGCTCAGGATAACCTCAAGAGGAAGTCTTCATGGGAATATGAAGGCAAGAAGGCAGACCAGAAGTTCTTCCAGGATGCCATGCAGGAATACTGTTTCAGTTTCTATACCATTGGAACACATGCTTCCTATGAGGCATTCCGTACGCTCTCTGAAAAGATGGCGGAATATTTCCCGGACAATACCGATTTCATCAATAATATCGGTTCGTACTACCTTATAGCAAAGAATGACTATAAGACGGCATACAAGTATTATAATAAGGTCCTGAAGGCTCATCCCGGCGAAGAGACGGCCATCAGAAACGGCATCCTTGCCGCGAGAAAGCAGAAGAACGTCAAGCAGGAGAAGAAGTATCTTGAGATGATGTTGAAATACGGTTCGGAGAGAGACCGACTCCAGGCCGAAGGCCGTCTCAAGGCATTGAATAAATAATCTTTGGACGCATCATTCTACATAGCATCCCGACTCCGTTTCAAGGGGAAGGCCGTGATCATATGCATTGCGGTCAGTTTCTTTGTGATGATACTTGCCGTGGCAATATCATCGGGCTTCAGACATGCCGTCCGAACCAGTCTATCGGACATTTCCGGAGACATTCTCCTTTCTGCTCCTGACCTGAATGTGATGAGCGAAACGAGGCCTCTGGATGCATCGGACCCATGTCTTTCGTATGTCGAATCTTCTGATCTTGTATCGAAGGTCGTCCCTGCCGTATGGCGTGCCGGAATCGTCAGGCATGGCGACAGCATGCATGGGGTGGTGGTGAAGGGGATTCCTTCCGGTGGCTGCGACACCATTCCGTTGGGAGTATCCATTCCGCGGAAACTGTCGCGTGTATCCGGACTCAAGCCCGGGGACAGGATGCTCACCTATTTCGTCGGAGAGAACCTCAAGGTGCGTCAGTTCAATGTCGTGGATGTGCATGATGCTGTTGTGGAGACGGATGACGCATTCGTTGTGTATGCGTCCCTGTCGGACATGCAGAGGCTTAACGGCTGGGACGAAGATCAGGTTTCGGCTATAGAGGTCCATCTTGTGCCGGGCCATGATGATGAGGCGACGATAATGGATGCCACCAGGGAACTCGGTTCGCTTGTCATGCTTTATCAGGAAAAGGACGAACTGGTCGCCACCTCTTCCGTATCACGCTATCCTCAGCTGTTCGGATGGCTCTCCCTGATAGACTTCAATGTGGGGATCATACTTCTGCTCATGACTGTAGTCGCCGGTTTCAATATGATTTCCGGACTTCTCATAATGCTTTTCGAGAACATTTCGACTATAGGTGTCCTTAAGTCCCTGGGAATGACCGACCGTTCGATATCGAAGGTCTTCCTCGCAAGTTCTGCTGTTCTGGTGGGGAAGGGAATGGCAATCGGAAACGTTCTTGCCGTCATAGTCTGCATCATACAGAAAACGACACATATCCTCAAGCTCAATCCTGAGAATTATTATGTGTCGTTTGTGCCTGTGGATATAGATCCGGGCATGATACTGCTTGCTGATGCCGTTTCATTCGTGGCAATCATGCTCCTTCTCCTTATACCATGCCTCTTTATATCAAAGGTTGATCCTGCACGGACGGTGCGTGTCAGATAGAAGGACAGATAGTGCAGAATGCATCATACAGATTCATGACGCTTTCCACATATGCTATTGTCTCATGCCCCTGGAATTTTCCCAGCTTAACTGATTCCTCTTCAAGAATCGAGTCTTCCCTCATCAGAGGAATGACCGTCATGACCTCATCCCAGATTTTGCTGTCGACCGACTTGGCCTGCGCAAGCCTGCGGCAGTCTGCGATCCTGCCTTCGCCTGCGTTATATGCCGCAAGGGTGAACTTTATCTGCTCTGCCTTCTCCATGTTTTCCCCGTCGAACATCCTCTGAAGCCTCTTCAGATGGCTTGTGCCTGCCTTGAGGTTCTTCTCTGGATTGAGGAGGTCGTCGATGCCGTAATAGTCTGCTGTAGACGGCATTACCTGCATAAGGCCGGAAGCGCCACGATGTGATCTTGAATTGATGGAGAACTTTGATTCCTGATAGACCACAGCTGCAAGCATCCTCCAGTCCCATCCGAGTTCTGAGGCATATTTCTTCAGAAGATCGTCGTAAGGACTTATGGTTCTGGAAACAACGCCGTTTTCAGCCTTTCTGACAGGATTGCCATATGTCGAGTAGCGTCTTTCGATAGACAGGTATTCAGGCGAACCTGCCATGTAGCTGATCCACATGTTTATCTGTCTGAGTCTTGCATCCGATTCCTTTGATACTATCCATGCCGAGCATGAATTCATCATCCTGGATACTTCCACGCTGTCCTTATGCTCTCCCAGGTCATGCGCGTGAGCTATGACTATGTCCACTTTTCCCTGCTTGAGGGAGTCTATGTAATTCTCTCCTTTTGAAGGAGTGAGGATGCTGATGTTGCATCGGTTGTCCTCTGCGAATCTGCTGAGGAGCTCGTAGTTCATGCCGGTCTCCAGACCGTGCTCTGCGTACATCTCGTCACCGAGATCTATCACACATCTGATGTCCTCTCCGGCAAATGCGTTTGCCGTGTGGGCTCCGTTAAGCATGCGGCCTTTCTCACATAATGGAGTCAGGCAGATGACTGTCAGAGTTATGAGGACGTTTCTTAATCTTCTTTCTGTCTTACCACTAACTTTCATACTTTACTAACGTCTTTGGGCGGTCTGTCTTCCGCCTCCGGCCGGATTGCTCCTTGCGCCTCCCGCGTTCGGGCCGTTCTGGCCGTTCGGACCGTTCGGTCCTGTTGTTGCTGCCTTGCCAGGACGCACCCAGAAAGGCCATGTTATGCCGAACTTTATCGCTCTCTGCGGAGCAATGTAGCCTGCTGCAGAGAAATAGTCCGCCGACTTGTTCGGCCATCCCATGTTCACGTTTACCGCCTTGATGAAGATGCTTGCCTTCTTCCATTGTATGTTGACGAATGCATCTATGTATGGGCAGTTTCCGTATTTCCTTTCGTCCTGGTTATGGAACACTCCTAGTACTGGATTGTATGCAGGTGCATACCATTCTGTAGTATATGTTCCGTTTGCTCCGATCTGCATCTGCATGACGTTCTTCACGACGTCGAACTGGATGTAGTACCGGAAGTTGAGGGCCAGCAGCGGTAGCGGCAGGACTTCCTTGTCTGAAGAAAGCTGCAGCATCGCGTGATGGTCCAGATGGAACTTCCATACGAGGAAGTTCTTCTTTAGAGTTGCCGTCATGACGCTCATAGGGGAAGTGTTCTGCTGTACGAATCCCTGAGTGTCATAATATATGTTGTTGCTCAGCAACGCGTATCCGAATGAAGCCGCCATCTCCCATCTCGGGATAGAGACGGAGGCTTCGGCTTTTGTAGTCGAGATCTTGCCGAAGTCGTTGTCCCACTTGAAATGGTTCGTGAACAGGTGCTGCTGATAATAGTCAGGTTCCTTGAGGCTGGTCTCGAAATGGGCTGTGACTGTGAGAGGACTCTTGCGGTCCCTTCTGAACGGATATGCGTTGAAGGCCATGTTGGCCTCTATACCGAAGTCGTTGATCTCATATCCGAGGAAATTGTATTTTCCCTTGGCGTTCCATGTCAGATACCTGCTGTACTGACCGTTGGCTCCGGCATAGAGGTACATCGAGTTCTGTACCACGTTGTTTCCTCCGCGCAGATAGTCTGTCGGACTGAAGCTGAAATAGTTTGCCAACTTGTCTCCGATGCCGACGTCCAGCTTCGATATGATTCCGTCATCCTTCCACGGCTGCAGCCTTATGAATACCTTGTTGTCCAGACGCATGACCCTGAGGGAGTCCATGCTGGATGTCGGATTGATGTAGAAGCGGTCTCCGTAGAATTCCTTTCCCAGGGGGTCGCTGATCTTGTCCTTATATGTCTTGCTGAACACTGAATACTCGGTGCTATGGCCTATGAAGGCTGTGGTTATGTCCGTATTGATCCTTGCGGTGTCGGCCTTTGCGGCTTCGATGGCCAGCTGCCTTTCTTCTTCCGCCATCAGCTGGGCGATGGCAGTCGAGTCGCCGCTTGCCATGATGCTGTCACGCCTTGCTTCCTGCAGCTTTCTTTCCTTCTTTCCCTTCAGATCGGTCAGGAAGGTAAGAGGAATCCTGTAGGACTGGTCCAGGAACAGGGTGTTCTTCTTGAGCTGGTTTTCCGCGTCACGAAGGTAGACGTCTATCTCTCGTGCATCGACGGTGGTGTCTCGTATCCATGATTCGTCGACAATACCTCCGTTCTCGCTTCGCTTTACCTTGTTGTAGATGTATCCTGCATGCATCAGGTACTTCTTGCCCAGATAGTTCGTCGATGCCACGAAGGTCTTGTTGGCGGTATCCTCTCTTTTGAGCATACCATTGCCGCCGTATCGTCTGAAGTCGATGGTGAAGTTCAGGGCAGGAGTGATGTTCTGGGTCGTCAGCACCCGGATGTTGGCTTCCTCCTTTTCCTGATTTGCGAACAGGGTTCCGTAATATGCGAGCTCGGTATAAGGAGTCTTCGTGTTGTATTGAGGGAGTGTTTCCGGAGTGTAGGTCCAGATGCTGTACGGTGCGTAGAAGATGGCGTTGTCTTCTTCCGCCCTCTTGAACCAGTCATAAAGCTGGACAGGGGATCCGCTGATTCCCAGCCACGATGCATTGATGTCTTCGTTGTAGAAGACGTAGTCGTTGAAGCTGCGCCTGTATGAGGTGTCGGCAGCCATGTCCCTGACCTCTACCATGTTATGGAAGTCCTTGTCGTGCTTCCATGTTATGATTCTCTTGAAGTGGAGCGAGTCCGGAACTGCGAAGGTCTCGAGGATTCGGGGAATGGACTCCCTGACGCTGTCCTTGTATGCCCTGATGCTGTCCTTGATCTCTATCTTTCTGTTTGCTGCGGCGATCAGTGCGGGAAGAGCCTGCTCCGCATCGTATTTCTTGCGCTCCTTTCTGGTCAGAGAAGCATACCATGCGTCGAATTTCGCCTTCGCCACTTCCGTCGAGTCCTGTATGTACAGGGAATCAAGCTTCATGAGCTCGAGAGTGTCTCCGGCGGCCATCAGGGAATCTCTGACCTGAAATCTTGTCGTCGAGTCCTTGAGGGCGATATAATACTTGTATTTGAAAGGGTCTGTGTACTGGAGCGAATCTGGGATTCTGATCGTGTCGCGAGCCTGTATGACTTCAGGAAGAATGGTGTCGGCTGTATGTGTCGTGTCAGGCAACTGTATGAGTTCCAATGAGTCGGCAAGCTGTCTCAAGCTTGCCGACCTGCCTGCGTCTATGCCGAATGACTGTATTGCAGCCACGCTGACCAGCAGGAGCGGTACCCATATTTTTGCGATAAGATTCTTCATAACAAGACGGCAAAGGTACGAATAATTATTTGATTATTCAATACTTATGCCCTCCTCTGCCATTTCGTCCAATGCCTTGAGGTGGCCCTGATGGTCGACAAAGCCGATGCAGTCCTTGAGGAGGCGGACCTTGAATCCGGCCTTCATGATGTCTTCGCATGTGTTGCGGACGCAGTATTCTGTAGCGATTCCGCATACATATACATCTGTGGTGTCTAGCATTTCCAGAATCTCGACGAGGGACTGTCCGGCTGTGTTAAGTCCTTCTGCACCAGAGTATTGCTCTGATGTCCTGTCGCATCCTTTGTCAAAGGTGAGCTCCTCTGATACGTATGGAACCAGGTCTTCGTGGATTTCTCCTCCGCGGGTGCCTGCCACGCAGTGTGGCGGCCATATGCCGCCGTATTCCTTGAAGGAGGAATGGTCTGCAGGATGGTGGTCTCTTGTAAACAGGATAGGGAACATGTCGAGGATCTCGTGGTCCTCTCCGCCCTGTCCGTTTGTCTGTCTGTCGATGAATTTCAGGGTCTGCCTTACGGCTTCCTCCGAATTGTGACATGCGAGGCTCCCGTCTATGAAGTCATACTGCATGTCCACTACCACTAACGCGCTGTTTTTCATATTATAACTTGAAGTTTCGTATTTCTGTCACAATGTTGTTGATGATGCCCATCTTGAGGTTGTACAGGTCGTCCGAAATGTCCACCTTGTAATAGTGCGGGTTGATGAGACGTCTCTCGCTCGGGCTGAAATGCATCAGGGTCCTGTTGTAATACTCCTTCTTCTCGGCGAGGGTATGGTGCGGAGCGCATCTCTTTCCGTTTTCGATGACCTTGTGCTGCATGGTCATGGCCGTATATTCTCCGGCCTCGAATGTCTTCGTCTTGTAACGGTCGTACTCGTCGCATACGGTGAAGGTCTCTCCGGCCTCGATCTTTCTGCTGAGCTCGTCTCCACGCAGGCATGTCACGTCCACCTTGAATATCTCGCCCTTCGAAGGGTCGTTTATCATGATCCTGTATGTGATCTGTGAACCCGGATTGATCAGCTTGATCTTGTCTTCTGAGCGTTTGAGGACAGCCTCGCCGTCGATCTCGACCAGCTTGTATACGTTTCCGAAGCATGGCGCTGCTTTTGATGTCGCGATTGCATCTCCTACTCCGTACGAGTCTATGCATGCACCCTGACGCTCAAGGTCTGTGATCAGGTATTCGTCCAGTGAGTTGGTGGCGAATATCTTGCATTTTGTCATGCCGTGCTCGTCAAGGATCCTGCGGCACTCGATGGAAAGGTACGCAAGGTCGCCGCTGTCAAGTCTGACTCCGTATCCCGGAGCATATGAATCGTCTATGCCGTTTTCCTTATATGCCTTGATCGCGTTCAGCACGCCGCATTTCAAGGTGTCGTATGTGTCGATCAGAAGGATGATGCTTTCTCCCTTATGGGTCTTTATGTATGTGTCGAATGCCTTGAATTCGCCGGCCACGCTGCTGCCGAAGGCGGTCACGAAGCTGTGGGCCATGGTTCCGGTCGAGCCATAGTCGAACATCACTCCTGCCAGGATGTTGGATGTGCTGGCGCATCCGGCGATGACCGCTGCTTTTGCTCCGTATGTCGCCGCCCAAGGTCCATGGGCCCTTCTTGAACCGAATTCGCTTACCGGACGGTTTGTGGACCTGCATACGCGTGAAGCCTTTGTCGCTACGGCCATCTGGTGGTTCATTATGCAGAGCATAGGGGTCTCGAGCACCTGCGCCTCGATCAGAGGGCCTTCGATGATGACGATCGGCTGGTTAGGGAATGCGATCTCTCCTTCACGCATCGCGTAGACTGTTCCTGTGAACTTCATTGCGGAAAGATAGCCTCTGAATTCGGCGTATTCATCTCCGGGAAGGAACTTCTCGAAGAATGCCGGGTCCATGTTGCCGAGGTTTTCGACCATTTCGATTACCTCGTCCGTGCCGCTGACGACTGCCCAGTTGTTGTTTTCCGGCGCCTTTCGGTAGAAGAGGTTGAAGACTGCCTTCTTGTCTTTCATTCCGCTGTCGTAGAAGGATTTTCCCATCGTGTACTGGTACTTGTCCGAGCAATATGCATGATTAAGCATCTCTGTTGTGGTTTATAAATCATACAAAATTAACTTTTTTATCTCAACAATTTAGTAAATTCGCAAAAAATCTGATATGAAAGAACTGTCGTCCTTATATATGTCCATCTTTGGAAACCTTCCTGACGAGGTTGTTTCCATAACGGGATCGGCCAGCAACCGCCGGTATTTCCGCCTTTCATCGCAGTCCGGGACATGCATCGGGGTTGTAGGGCTTGACCGTGCTGAGAATGACGCCTTCATTACGATTGCCCGCCATTTCCGCTCCAAAGGGATAAATGTGCCGGAGGTGCTGGCTGTAAGCGGTGACCGGATGCGTTATCTCCAGGAAGACCTTGGAAACGACATCCTTTTCGAAAGGTTTGCCAAAGGCGGAGTGTCCGAAGAAGACGAGGCTGTTCTCTGTGAGGCGATGTCTCTCCTTCCGCAGATGCAGATTGAAGGCGCTGAAGGATTGGATTTCTCAGTCTGCTATCCGCAGCCGGCATTCGACATGAGGATGGTGATGTTCGACCTTGACTATTTCAAATACTGCTTTCTCAAGCCTTCAGGCCTGGAGTTCAATGAAGTCCTTCTTCAGGATGACTTCGAACGCTATGCGGAAGATCTTCTTGCGTGTTCCGGAGATGCCCCGTCGTTCCTGTACCGGGATTTCAACGCCAGAAACGTGATGGTGCATGACGGAAGGCCATACTTCATTGATTTTCAAGGAGGTCGCAAAGGACCTGTCTATTATGATGTGGCATCGTTCATATGGCATGCCCGTTCCGGCTTTTCCGAGAGGCTGAGGGAGAGGATGCTGGATTCATATCTGGATTCGCTGGCGCACTATGTCAAGGTGGACAGGTCTGCTTTCATGGAGAATCTGCGTCTGTTCGTCCTGTTCCGGACCCTTCAGGTCCTGGGCGCATACGGCTTCAGGGGCTGGACTGAGCATAAGGCGAATTTCATCGTGACCATACCAAAGACCGTCAGATCGTTGAGGGATTTCCTTGAGGGACGTTCATGCGGTGACTGTGCGTTTGTGAGGAATAGATATCCGTATCTGTATGAGACTCTTCTGCAGATGACCGGACTGTCGAGATTCGATGAGGCTTTGGATTCTGACGGGCGGCTGAATGTCACGGTCACGAGCTTTTCGTTCAAGAAGGGCATTCCTGAGGACCCTTCCGGCAACGGTGGCGGCTATGTCTTTGACTGCCGCTCCATCCATAACCCGGGAAGGTATGAACAATATAAGAAACTGACCGGCAGGGACGAACCTGTAATCCGCTTTCTGGAAGAAGACGGAGAAGTGTTCGGCTATCTTGAGCATGTGTACGGCGTCGTGGATCCTCATGTCGAGACATTCAGGCGTCGCGGATTCACCAGTCTGATGGTCAGTTTCGGCTGCACAGGCGGCCAGCATCGCTCGGTCTATTGCGCCGAGCATCTTGCCGCCCATCTTAGGGGAAAATATCCGGACATCAGTGTACGTCTGATCCATCGGGAGCAGAATCCGGACAAAGTGTTGTGATCATGAAGGCGATGATATTTGCGGCGGGGCTTGGAACCCGTCTGAAACCGATAACAGATACTCTTCCCAAGGCTCTGGTACCTGTGGGAGGAAAGCCTCTTATAGAACATGTGGCACGCAAGCTCAAGGCATCAGGTATTGATGAGGCAGTGGTGAATGTCCATCATTTCGCCGATAAGGTAGAGGCCTGGGTAGGGGAGCAGGACGTCATGAAGATTGAAGTGAGCGACGAGCGCAGCATGCTTCTTGAGACCGGCGGTGCCGTGCTTCATGCACGGAAGTATCTGGAAGACTGCGGACATTTCCTCATACATAATGTGGACATAATGTCGGATGCGGACCTGAAGTGGCTGGAAGGCCAGGTCCGTGACGATGCGTTGGCGACGCTGCTGGTAAGCAGACGTCCGACCAAAAGGTTCTTCCTTTTCCATCCCGGCACCATGCGGCTTGTAGGCTGGCATAATGCAGGAACGGGAGACAGCATTATGGCTGACGGGTCGCTTAAGGTGGAAGATTGCAAGGCCTATGGCTTTTCAGGCATACATGTCATGTCGGACAAGGTGTTTGGCCTGATGGATGAATATGTGGCTGAAAAGGGACTGCCTGTGGATCAGGAGTCCGGAGTGAAGTTCCCGGTCAGGGACTTCTATCTATGGGCTGCAATGAGGGCTCCGATATATGGCGTCGTGGCTGAAGGCCTGGATCTGCTTGATGTCGGAAAGCTTGATGCCCTCGCCCCTGCAGAAGAATTCATTAAAACGAACAGGATATGAAATTTTTAGGAAACATTCTGTGGCTCGTACTGGGAGGACTCCTGGTGGCCATCTACTATTGGATCATAGGTCTTCTGACCTGCATTACAATCATCGGCATTCCTTTCGGTGTCCAGCTGATGAAGATAGGAACATTCGCGTTGTGGCCTTTCGGCCATGAGGTAGTGCCCGGCCCTTCTGACAGCGGCTGTCTGGCGATCATCATGAACGTGATATGGATTCTGGTGGGAGGAATAGAGATAGCGTTGCTCCATCTGTCGTTCGGACTCATATGCTGCGTCACCATTATCGGCATTCCTTTCGGACTGCAGCATTTCAAGATGGCTCTTCTGGCTGTGGTGCCGTTCGGAAAGAACATAGTATAAAAAAAGACCCCGCGGGGGTCTTTTTTTATATGCTCATAGGAGGTATCTCGTCGCAGTTGCTGCGGGCTCCTTCCTTTTCCGGAGGTATGTTGCGCAATACCACGCATGCTGCAGCAACGAATGCGGCGCAAGCTATGAATATGCCAGCGTATGCCCATGGACTGAGCACGTCGGCAAAGGTTTCAGCTTCCTCAAGAGCAGGTATCCTGCTGAAAACCACTGCCATGGTGTTGTTTACGCAGTGCATGAGCATGGTCAGCTTCAGTGAGCCGGTCCTATAGTATACATATCCGAAGAGCACTCCGAGAAGGAAGGCAGGGAGCGCCTGCCATGGATTCATGTGGAGCACGGCAAAGAATACTGCTGAAACAAGGATGGCAGATACCGGGCTTGTCTTCTGGAGGAGGCCTCTCAGCACGAGACCTCTGCAGAGCCACTCCTCAAAAAGAGGGGCAAAGACCGAAACGGATATCAGCGTGATCCATACAGGAGCGTCCATCAGCATGTTCATTGCGTCCTCAAACCACTGCGGAGCTTCAGGCATGATTGCATTGAGGCTGTCAGCCATGAAGGCTGCGGCGATGGTCGCAATCGATACTATGACAGCCATGCGGAAGCCTCCCAGCTTGCCGAAATGGCTGCTGTCAATGGCGTAGCCG
>JAFTYS010000062.1 GCA_017461285.1 Bacteroidales bacterium
CGTGTCTTGTATTTAGGGAACGAGTTCAGCATGATGCTGGTCACGAAATGCTTCACATAAGGATTCACGAAGCGCTCCACAACAGAATCGGCGAATGCTTCAAGCTCCGGCTTAGGAAGATTGAGGGTCTCAAGGAGTTCCCCGTACATCACCTTGCGTACGAAACGTCCCACTTCAGGATCTTCCACACATTCCTTCACTGTGTCAAGTCCTGAAAGATAGCCTACTGGAGAAAGCACTGTATGAGGACCGTTCAGGAGGGTAACCTTCCTCTCGTGGTAAGGAGCCTCGCTTGGAACGAAGAGGACGTTCAGTCCTGCCTTGTCTGCAGGGAACTCTGCAGCGACAGACTCAGGAGCCTCGATCACCCAGAGATGGAAGATCTCGCCCTTTACGACAAGATTGTCCTTATAGCCGATGCGCTCATGGATCTGGTCGATCGTATCCTTAGGATATCCCGGCACGATGCGGTCAACGAGAGTACAGTATACACCGCATGCCTGTTCGAACCATGTCTTGAATCCGTCTCCGAGATTCCAGAGATCGATGTAGTGGTAGATGCACTTCTTGAGTTCCTTTCCGTTCAGGAAGATGAGCTCGCAAGGAAGGATTATGAATCCCTTGGACATATCGCCGCCGAAATGCTGGTATCTGCGGTAAAGAAGCTGGGTAAGCTTGCCCGGATATGATGAGGCCGGCTTGTCCTCAAGTCTGCAAGACGGGTCGAAGGCGATTCCGGCCTCAGTCGTATTGGAAATCACGAAACGTATGTCCGGATTCTCTGCGAGAGCCATATACTGATCGAAGTCCGCATATGGATTCAGACCTCTTGTGATCACGTCGATCATCTGGATAGAATCTACAGGCTCGCCCTTATCGATTCCCTGAAGGTTCACATGATAGAGACCGTCCTGTGAGTTTAGCATATCGACCATTCCTCTGTCGATCGGCTGTACGACGACCACTCCGGCATTGAAGTCTGTCTTCTGATTGGTGTTCCAAATGATCCAGTCGACGAATGCCCTCAGGAAGTTTCCTTCTCCGAACTGGATTACCTTTTCCTTGTACAGAGCGGCAGAGGCCGTCTTTCTGTTTAGTGCTTCCATATCATCTGTTATTTTTATGTGATTATCCTGCGGTTTTATAATGATACAAATATAATAAATTTCCAGGTGCGCTTCGAGGGAAAATTCGTACATTTGTAAACGAATGATAATTTTTCACAGATTTTTGGAAATAATTACACATTCGGGACAATGCATACATGTTAATTTTGCATAAAACAACACTAAAACATAAAGACATGGATTTCTTATCAAAAGTAAAGGAGAACATTGACGGTCTGATGAACGAAAAGCCGTTCATCAATGATGACTTCATGCTGACCAACGATTATGCCCGCGAACTGTACCACCAGAGCGCTGAGAAGATGCCTATCATAGACTATCACTGCCACCTCGTGCCGAAGATGATCGCGGACAACTACCAGTTCAAGGATCTGACGGAAGTATGGCTCGGTGGAGACCACTACAAATGGAGAGCAATGAGAGGCAACGGAGTGCCTGAAGAATTCATCACAGGTCAGCGAGCAAGCTACGAGAAGTTCGAGAAATGGGCAGAGACAGTTCCATACACGATGAGGAATCCTCTTTACCATTGGACCCACCTCGAGCTGGCAAGGATATTCGGAGTATATGATCTTCTCAATCCGAATACAGCAAGAGCAATATACGACGAATGCAGCGCCAAGCTTCAGACCGAAGAGTTCAGGGGCCAGGCCCTCATGAGAAGGTTCGACGTAAGGGTCGTATGTACAACTGACGATCCTGCCGACACCCTCGAATATCACAAGCAGATAAAGGACAATCCTTTCGGCACAAAGGTGCTCCCTACATGGCGTCCTGACAAGGCTATGGTAGTCGAGAAGCCTGAGCAGTACAAGGAATACATAAAGAAGCTCGCCTGGGCTGCAGGAATGGAGATCAACTCATACCAGGACCTTCTTGACGCCCTCCGCAGGCGCCACGACTTCTTCCATGAGATGGGATGCCGCATTTCAGACCACGGTCTTGAGAACTTCTACGCAGAGGACTTCGAGATGGAAGAGATCGACAGGATATTCCGCAACGCCCTCAAGGGCAAGAAGCCAAGCCATGAGGAAGTGCTCAAGTTCCGCAGCGCGATCCTTCTCGACTTCGCACGCATGGACCATGAGAAAGGCTGGGCGCAGCAGTTCCATATCGGAGCCATCCGCGACAACAATACGCGTATGTTCGACATCCTCGGACCTGATACAGGCTATGATGCGATCCATGACGTTTCATGCGCAGCAGCAGGACACAAGTTCCTCAACAGACTTGCAATGGAGGACAAGCTCACAAAGACCATTCTGTACAACCTCAACCCTAAGGACAACGAAGTTCTTGCCACAATGGCATATACATTCAACGACGGCACATGCCCTGGCAAGATACAGCTCGGCTCAGGATGGTGGTTCCTTGATCAGGAAGACGGCATGAAGAGGCAGATGACCGCTCTTTCGTCCCTCGGTCTGCTCAGCCGTTTCGTAGGCATGCTTACAGACTCGCGCAGCTTCCTTTCATATCCTCGCCACGAGTATTTCCGCAGAATCCTCTGCAATCTCCTCGGCGAAGACCTCAAGAACGGAAAGCTTCCTAAGAGCGAGATGGACTTCATCCATCAGATGGTGAAGGACATCTCATACAACAATGCCGAAAGATACTTCAATTTCTAATCGGAAATCCTGAACCAGTCCGCCTCCATCCAGCCGGAGTCGTTCTTCGAATGGTGGCGGTTGCAATACAGTCCGACCTTGGCGCCGATCCAGCGCCCTGGTCGGACTTCAAGCATATACTTCTTTCCTTCGTCCTTGACAGCCTTCCAGCTGCGTCCGTCAAGGCTGTATGAGAACGAGCACTGCGAGAGAGGGAAATCACCCTCTCGAGGAGTGCTCTTCACCTGTGCACGGACATAGATGACACATTCCTCATAAGGCAGTGGAGCCACAGGAGGAACTGTCGTCGACATATAGACATTCGAGAACGGTTCAGGAAGAGGAACCGACTGAAGAAGCTGTTCGAACACTACACGCTCCTTGGTTCCTTTTGGTGCATCAAGACATTCAACCATCTGGAGTTTAATTCCATCTGGAGTATCTGCAAGCCTGAGGCTTGCGTAGTCTTCTCCCATCACCACAAGACCGCAGTTCTCCCCTTTCTGCTTGAGCTGTGGATTCGGGGTGAAGCTAAGTCTGGCTGTCACTGTAAAATCGTCTGCCGGGAATTTCTGCATAAGGAGATTCGGAGTATCCCATAGATTGCGCCAGCCGGACGACTGCTGGACAGAATACAGCTTCAGGCATCCTTGAGCGGCATCATTGTGGTACCAGTATGGAGAAGGAACCGCCGCCCACTGCCATTGAAGTCCAAGGGATGGGGAATCGAACTCATCGCTTTCAAGCGGCTGGAACTCACCTGATGAAGGCAAGGCCGGCTTTATGTATGTCATCACAGGAGAGCCGACGCCGTCTCCGTCCTTATCCTCTCCTATCACAGGCCATCCGTCCTTCCACATCATAGGCTGGAGATGGACGACCCGTCCATGAGCGTCCTTGTCCTGGAAATGCACGAACCAGAACTCGCCGTTCTGAGTCTCTACCCATCCTCCCTGATGAGGACCGTTGACAGGTGCATCCCCCTGAGCCATCACAACCTTCTCTTCGTACGGTCCATACGGATCAGAGGCTCTTAGTACGGTCTGCCAGCCTGTCTTTACGCCGCCTGCAGGAGAGAAGATATAGTAATATCCGTCATGCTCATAATACTTCGTGCCTTCGATTGTAGGCTGGGTCCTGTGGCCGTCATATATGATGCGGCTGCGGTCAAGCAGTCTGGTTCCGTCTTCAGACATCGGAGCGATGAAGAGGACGGACTTGACGCCTGCGCGGGACCCGGCGCAGCCATGGGTCAGCCAGGCACGCCCCTGAGAATCCCAAAGAGGGCAAGGATCTATGTAACCCTTGGCCTTGACAAGCCATACAGGGTCGTCCCATTTACCTCTCGGATCGGCAGTCTTGACCATGAAGATTCCCCTGTCGGGGTCTCCGCAATAGATATAGAATTCCCCGTCATGGTACCTTATCGCCGGAGCCCATACGCCGCATCCGTGCTGAGGCACGGTGCGCCATTCGTGTGCTCCGGGCACATCCTTTTCCTGCGGATCAAGACCTGGGGAAAGAACATCCCATGGACGGGAGTCATCCCAGAGCGGACCCGGATAATCAGTCAATGCCGCACCTATCAGTTCCCAGTTCACCAGGTCTGTCGAGTGCAAGATCTGAAGGCCGGGAAAATGGTTGAATGAAGAAGATGTCATATAATAGTCGTTCCCTACCCTGCATATGTCGGGATCGGAATAATCTGCATTTATTATCGGATTTCTGTATGTGGTGCCACGGTCAGGATTCCACGACTGAGACTTCTGCTGGGCAGAGAGGCAAATGCACAGCAGGAAAAACAAAGATGATATGACTGATTTCTTCATTTGGATAATGTTATTTCAGATTTGCATCAAGGTATCTGCATATTTCCGCCTGCACCTGCCTGCCGCAATGGTGGCCGCCTTCGAAGAAGACGGTCTGAAGCTGCTGCGGACAGCCGGAATAATGGTTCTGAAGGATTTCATAGGCTTTCCGGACCTTCTCCTTCGGGAAAAGATGGTCGGAATCGCCGCTGAGGAAAAGCATGGGTTTAGGAGCAAGGTACATGCCTATATCACCGAAATCCATCTGCTCACGCATAGGCATGACAGCCATCGAATAGTCCGAAGCCTTCATCCGCTCCTCACGGTCAAGAGTAGTCATCCAGGACAATGCGACACCGCACCTGATGTCCTTGCAGAAGGCTGCCAGCATCCAGCACCTGTGGGCTCCCATCGAAAATCCAAAGGCTCCAATATTGCCTGCATCGACATATGGAAGCGACTTCAGAAGCCGTGCAGATGCGACATCGTCCCTGAGCATCTTTTCTGCCCAGATCACTCCCCTTTCATACAGGCTGTCATAAAGGAGTTCCTGTCCGTCATAGACCCTGTTCTTCAGAGCCTTTATGGTATCCTTTCTGGCCTTCGTATCCAGAGTTCTGTCTGATTCCATTGACAGGTGCGGCAGGTCTCCATAATTGAGTTCCGACCAGCGCTGCGCGTCCTCCGATGACCTTTCTCCCCAATACAGGGCGTCGGCTACGAGCACGACATAGCCCAGCCGGGCAAGGGAATCAGCAAGATATACCCCGTCGAAATTCTTGTCTATCCATTGCTGCGACGACCTCATGACATGGTCGTCAGCCCCATGTTCCAGAACGGAGGCCATTGGCCTGACAAACTTCTCCTTACCTATATCGAAACGTGCTCCATGATCATGGAGCATGAGGACAGCAGGACGCCTGTCCCTTCTTGAAGCTTCGTCAGGGACAAGCAGATACGCCTTTACACGATCGCCCTTCTCTACTGAAAACTCGACATAACGGCATTCATACCCGTCCCTTGACTCGGCGGCAATCTCAGTCATCTGCGGACGGACAGGTCTGCCGGCATCAGGGACATAAGGCTTCCCCATGAAGATGAGGAAGCCCAGTAATGTCATTATGCCCCAACGCATCATTCTGCCATCAGTTTCTTATACTTGAAGCGCTTAGGCTCTTCGTTTCCGAGACGGCGCTTCTTGTTTTCTTCGTATTCCGAATACGTTCCTTCAAAGAAATATACCTGTGAGTCACCCTCGAATGCAAGGATGTGGGTCGCGATCCTGTCAAGGAACCAGCGGTCATGGGAGATCACTACTGCACATCCTGCGAAGCTCTCAAGACCTTCTTCAAGAGCACGGATGGTGTTCACGTCCACGTCGTTGGTCGGTTCGTCAAGGAGAAGCACGTTTCCTTCGTCCTTCAGGGTAAGGGCAAGGTGGAGACGGTTTCTCTCACCACCGGAGAGGATACCGCAGAGCTTTTCCTGATCTGCTCCTGAGAAGTTGAAGCGGGAAACATATGCCCTGGCGTTCACTTCCCTCTTGCCGAGCTTCACGAATTCCGAATTCTCGGCGATGGTCTCATATACAGTCTTGTCCGGATCGATGCTCCTGTGCTGCTGATCCACATATGCAAGCTTTACGGTCTCGCCGATTGTGATTTCTCCCGAATCCGGGGTGTCAAGTCCCATGATCAGACGGAAAAGGGTCGTCTTTCCGGCACCGTTAGGACCGATCACACCGACGATTCCTGCAGGAGGGAGGACGAAGTTAAGGTTCTCGTAAAGAAGCTTGTCTCCATAGCCCTTCGACACATTCTTGAACTCGATGACCTTGTTGCCGAGACGAGGACCATTCGGAATGAAGATCTCGAGAGCTGCTTCCTTCTCACGTCCGTCGTCGGCTGCGAGCTTCTCGTATGCTCCCAGACGGGCCTTAGACTTGGCATGGCGGGCCTTCGGCGCCATGCGCACCCACTCGAGTTCTCTTTCGAGAGCCTTGCGGCGCTTGCTCTCCTGCTTTTCTTCCTGGGCAAGACGTGTGCTCTTCTGCTCGAGCCATGAAGAATAGTTGCCCTTCCATGGGATACCCTCTCCACGGTCAAGCTCAAGAATCCATCCTGCAACATTGTCAAGGAAATAACGGTCGTGGGTAACTGCGATCACTGTACCCTTATACTGCTGGAGATGGGCTTCGAGCCACTGGATACTTTCCGTATCAAGATGGTTCGTCGGCTCGTCAAGAAGCAGGACGTCCGGCTGGCGGAGAAGAAGACGGCAAAGAGCGACACGACGGCGCTCACCGCCGCTCAAGGTCGAAACCTTTGCATCTGAAGGAGGACACTGGAGCGCATCCATAGCCCTTTCCAGCTTCGAGTCTATCTCCCATCCTCCGCAGTTCTCTATCTTCTCCGTAAGTTCGCCCTGACGCTCGATAAGGGCTGTCATCTCGTCATCAGACATCGGCTCGCAGAACTTCATGTTCACTTCCTCATACTCCCTGAGGATGTCCATGACTTCCTGCACACCTTCCTGCACGACTTCTATGACTGTCTTGTCCGGATCCATCTGAGGTTCCTGCTCAAGATAACCTACAGAATATCCGGGAGCCCATACGACTTCTCCCTGATAGCCTTTCTCGATGCCAGCGATAATCTTCATGAGCGTCGACTTTCCCGCTCCGTTAAGACCTACGATACCGATCTTGGCACCATAAAAGAATGATAGATAGATGTCCTTGAGGATGACCCTGTTGTTATGGGGTAGGATCTTTCCGACCCCGTTCATTGAAAAAATGATCTTCTCGTCTGCCATATGTAATCAGGTTTTAAATTCCACTATATCACCAAAATGCAAATATAATCATTTTTTCGGCTTTAGAATCTTCGAACGCTCTTTACGGCACCATTCGCTAGGCGTCTCATTCATGAACAGCCTGAAGGCCATCGTATATGAGACCACAGTGTTGAAGCCGCTCTTTTCAGACAGGTCCGCCACCTTCAGCTCCAGGTTTGAGCGGAACAGGTCCATCGAATACATTATCCTGTGATAATTCACGAACTGACGGAAGTTCCTGCCCGTATAATGGCATATGGCCTTTGATATGTATACTTTGTTTGAGTAGACCACCTTAACCAGGTCGTTAATGGTAAGATTACCGTCCAGATAAGGCTTCGACATCTCGAAATAGAGGACGATGCGCTCATAGAGTTCCTTGTATGCCTCATCACCTTTCATCCCTGATGCAGCCGGAGCATCCATATGTGCAATCTTCATGGATTCCACGATGAGCCTCTCATGATCATGAAGGATGACAAAGGCAGAGTCATAGGATACCCTGAGAACTATTGCCGCGACTTCCATGGTCATCAGCAGGACCGCAACCGTCGCGGAAACGGTGAAAGCCTCCGGAAAAGACTCATACACCATGTACAGAACCGATATCAGCGACAGCGGGATGATGAAATAAATGATATCCGTACATAAGGTCACGAATGACCATGCGTTTCCGGCCTTCATTACGGCCTTCACATCACGAAGCTTCTTCCATATCATCCATATGAACATCGAGGTATGGAACACGAGTGTCAGAACCGAAAGGGCCAGCAGAAACGGCGGCTCGGGAACATTCATGACCCCTGCAGCGCAAAGGATATAATAAAGCGTCAGCAAGGGAACCGGCACAGGAAGTGCAAAGATATGGAAAGGCAGGCGTCCGGCAGGACGGACTGAAACAGCAGTCATGGAGACCGACATGACAGCAATCACACTGTCTGCAAAGATCCTGAAGACATCATGTCCTGGGCACAAGAGATCGCACAAGACCATCACTGCCAACGCCGCCATAAGCCGGGGAATCATTGCAGACTTGACATCAACATAACCTGAGTTTCTATTGTTCTTGACTGCCTGAAAGGCAGATAATGAGAGGAGTGTTGCCAACACTGCCAAAGAAATAATTGTCACCATAATATTAAACTTACATTCACAAAAATAAACAATGTCGCCCGTCCCTTATTTGCCGGACGGGCGACATCAGTCACATTTTTCTTTTTTTTATTATTTTTTCTTTTTCTTATTGTCTGTCTGTCGGTTTTGATACATTTTTCTTGCTTGTCTTTACCTTTATTGTATCAAAACCCTGTCCGTAGACACCCATTACGGTCGAGACTGACAGGAAGGCATCGGGGTCGATGCTCTTGACATATCGCAGGAGAAGATTAAGGTCAGTCTTTCTGGTAACCACCATCAGGACGTTTCTGTCCTCCTTTGAGTACCAGCCCTTTGCCGGAATCACTGTAACCCCCCTCTTCATGTCAAATGCAATCGCATCCGCCATTTCCTCCACCTTTTTGGTAAAGATGAAAGCCTGGACGGACTGCTTCGAACCAGACAGATAAAGGTCTATCGCATATCCGCTGACCGTCACCTGGATGAGACCGTACACCACTACAGCCAGCTTGTCAATAAACGGAAGAAGCTCTCCGGTCTCGGTGTACGAAGGGAAAAGGAGAGACGAAAGGATTATTCCTACATCGATTATGAGGATGACCCTGCCCGGTGAAGCCGGATAGAACTTGCACCAGACGAGAGCGACAATATCCGTTCCTCCGGTACTTCCTCCTTGAGAAATCGACAGTCCGATTCCGAATCCTGCAATTATACCTCCAAGGAAGGTACATATCAGCTTTCCGTTAGACAAGGCGAACTCATGTATGAAATCCGATGGTATTACCTTAGGTATTACACTCAACATGATCGATGTCATGAAGATGGCATAGATCGTCTTTCCTCCGAAACCGGTTCCAAGAATCTTGGTTCCTATAATAAGAAGGAGCACGTTGATGACAAAATATGTCACTCCCATCGGAAGTCCTGTCGCGTAATACAGGATCGACGCGAATCCCGACACTCCTCCTCCAATGAGATTGTTCGGAAGAAGGAAGATGGTCCAACCCAGCGCATAGGCCAGGACGCCCATAGTGACAAGGCCGTATTCCTTGAGCGTGGTCGCCAGGGAACGGTTCAATACTTTACTGCTCATCGCCATCCTCCTTATTCTTAAGCTTCTTCATACTCAGTCCGGTCTTGACTTCTTCGAAGCCTTCTCCGAATACGCTCATCGCTGTAGAGACTGAAATGAAAGCCTGTTTGTCAATACGCTTTATCTCATTCACGACTTCATTCATCTGATACTTTCTGGCGATGATCAGAAGCACCTTGCTTTCCTTCTGCGAATACCAGCCGACAGACTGAAGTGCAGTCACACCTCTATGAACTTCGTTGATCATATGGTCGGCAATTTCCTGGTATTTCGAAGAGAACACCAGAATCTGGACAGACGACTTGTTTCCAAGCAGGACGAAATCCACGCCGAACGAGAATCCGAGCATCACGACGAAAGCATATATCAGGTCCACAAGTCCCTTGTCTGGAACAAAGAGCAGACACGATATTATGAAAAGGTCCGTGTACAGGTATACCCTTCCAGGGGAAACCGGCCAGTACTTGTTTATCATCATGGCGATGATGTCCGTACCGCCCGTACTTCCGCCTCTCAGGAGAACGAGACCGATACCGATGGATTCCAGAGTGGCTCCCACTAGGGCCACAAGGAACTTCTCATCCATCATGACTTCAAGCTGAGGGAACTTCGGAAGAAGGTCGAACAGAAGCGAAGTCAATGCGATGACATATATGGTCTTGAATCCGAAGGCCTTGCCGAGGGAAAGGAACCCCAGGATAAGGAGCACTACATTGATGACCGGATAGGTAAGACCGACCGGTATGCCAGTGCCATACTGGATGATGGTACAGAGTCCGGTAAGTCCACCGCTGGCAAGGCCGTTCGGGATAAGGAACGAGGTCCATGCCATGCAGAATATCAACGAACCCACCGTCATCAGCAGGTAATCCATAAAAACTGTCAGGAAGCGGCTTGTCTTCATAGGTTTTGTCCAGATGCTATTTTACAACAATGTTCACGATCTTTCCAGGAACTACGATGACCTTCATTATATTGCCGCCGGCAACATACTTTGCGGTCTGGTCGAGGGAACGTACATGGGCGTCGACATCCTCACGCGGCATGTCAAGAGGAAGGTCTACAGTAAACCTGGTCTTTCCGTTGAACGACACTGCATAAGTGCATGAATTCTCGACCGTATACGCTTCGACGTACTCAGGGAATGCAGCATAGGTTATGCTATCCTTATGGCCGAGGGCCTCCCAAAGCTCTTCCGCAATATGAGGTGCGAAAGGAGAGAGGAGGATTGTCAGAGGCTCGAGGATCTCCTTCTTCGTACACTTGAGGTCAGTAAGGTCATTCACAGCAATCATGAACGCACTTACGGCTGTGTTGAACGAGAATGCCTCGATGTCTGCACGCACCTTGCCGATAAGCTTATGGAGGGCCTTGAGCTCTTCCGGAGAAGCCTTCTCGTCGGTAACGATGAATCCATCCCTGTCATAGAACATCCTCCATACCTTCCTGAGGAAGCGGTTCACTCCGTCGATTCCCTTCGTATCCCATGGCTTCGACTGCTCGAGAGGGCCGAGGAACATCTCGTAAAGTCTAAGGGTATCCGCTCCGTAAGTGTCGCAGATCATGTCCGGATTCACGACATTGAACATAGACTTCGACATCTTCTCGATTGCCCATCCACAGATGTACTCACCGTCTTCAAGAATGAACTCCGCAGTCGCAAACTCCGGCATCCATGCCTTGAATGCCGCGATATCCAGACGGTCGTTACGCACGATGTTCACATCAACATGTATTTCTGTCGTCTCATACTGATCCTTCAGGCCGTATGAAACGAAGGTGTTGGTATTGATGATTCTGTATACGAAGTTAGAACGTCCCTGGATCATTCCCTGGTTTATCAGTTTCTTGAAAGGCTCCTTTTCGCAGACGTATCCGAGGTCGAAGAGGAACTTGTTCCAGAAACGTGAGTAGATGAGGTGGCCTGTCGCATGTTCCGTACCGCCGATATAAAGATCCACATCCCTCCAGTACTCGTCTGCCTCGCGGCTTACGAGAGCCTGGTCGTTGTGAGGATCCATATAACGGAGATAGTATGCGCTGCTGCCTGCAAAGCCCGGCATGGTGCTGAGTTCGATAGGATATCCTTCGTAAGTCCAGTCTGCAGCACGTCCGAGAGGCGGCTCGCCTGTCTCTGTCGGAAGGAACTTGTCCACTTCAGGAAGTTCGAGCGGGAGCTTATCGAGAGGCATAGGAGTAGCCATGCCGTCCTTGAAGTACATTGGGAAAGGTTCTCCCCAGTATCTCTGGCGCGAGAAGATGGCGTCACGGAGACGATAGTTGATCTTCCTGCGTCCGATTCCGTGCTTCTCGACATAGTCGATGGCAGCAGGAATCGCCTCCTTCACTGTCATTCCGTTGAGGAATCCTGAGTTGCACATGATTCCTTCCTTCGCATCGAAGCTTGCCTCGCTGACGTCGCATCCTTCGATGAGCGGAACTACAGGAAGGTTGAAATGTCTTGCGAAAGCATAGTCGCGGCTGTCATGAGCCGGAACGGCCATGATGGCACCAGTTCCATATCCGGCGAGCACGTATTCGGAAATCCATACAGGGACCTTGTCTCCGGTAAGAGGATTTGTTGCATATGAACCTGAGAATACGCCTGTAACCTTTCTTGTCTCGGTCATCCTCTCACGTTCAGTCTTCTTCTTTGCCATCGCAAGATACTCTGCCACAGCCTCTTTCTGCGACTCTACGGTCAGCTTCTCAACCCATTCGCTCTCCGGAGCAAGAACCATGAATGTAACACCGAACACTGTGTCGGCACGTGTGGTGAAGATGGTCATGTCGTATTCTTCCGAACCGTTAGACACCTTGAAGACCATCTCCGCACCCTGGCTCTTTCCGATCCAGTTGCGCTGCATGTCCTTGAGAGAATCGGTCCAGTCAAGGTCTTCGAGATCCTCGAGAAGCCTTCCGGCATATGCTGAAACGCGGAGCTGCCACTGGGTCATCTTCTTCTGCTCCACAGGATGGCCGCCACGCACAGAATATCCTTCCTTGACCTCGTCGTTCGCAAGCACCGTTCCGAGAGCAGGACACCAGTTCACAGCTGTCTCGCCCTGATAAGCGATACGGTACTGCATGAGGACATCTGACTTCTGCTTTTCATCGAAAGCCTTCCACTCTTCGGCTGTAAAAGGAGCCACATCGCCACATGCCGCATCGACTGCAGCACTTCCGCCTTCTGCGAATGCTGCTTCAAGCTCTGCTATAGGACGAGCCTTCTGCTGCAGATTGTCATACCAGCTGCCGAACATCTGAAGGAAAGCCCACTGGGTCCACTTATAGTATCCCGGGTCGCAGGTACGTACCTCACGCGACCAGTCGTACGAGAATCCGATCCTGTCCATCTGCTCACGATAGCGTGCGATGTTCTTCTCGGTGGTCACTGCAGGGTGCTGTCCTGTCTGGATGGCATACTGCTCTGCAGGAAGTCCGAATGCGTCATATCCCATAGGATGGAGCACGTTGAAGCCGCAGAGACGCTTGTAGCGGCTGTATATGTCGCTTGCGATATATCCGAGCGGGTGTCCGACATGAAGTCCTGCTCCTGAAGGATAAGGGAACATGTCAAGAACATAGTATTTCGGCTTAGCACTGTCAATCTCAGCCTTGAAAGTATGGTTGGCAGCCCAATAAGACTGCCATTTCCTCTCGATTTCCTTAAAATTGTAATCCATAGGTATTGTTATTTTTTATTTCTCTTCTCAAGCTTGAACTCTACAGGAACCGCAATCGAAGTGCGGACCTTGTTTCCGTTCACGCGTCCCGGCTTCCATTTTGGAGATGCGCTGATGACCTTTACGGCCTCGGCATCAAGTTCGTCCGACACTCCCTTGACCACCTTGACATCAGTGACCTTGCCGTCCTTGTCGACGATGAACTCGACAGTCACACGACCCTGGATGCCTTCCCTCACTGCTGATTCCGGATATTTCAGGTACTGGTACACCCATTTCTGCAGGAACTGGGCAGGGTCGGCACTGTTAAGGAAAGTCGGCCTCTGGTCGCAGTCATAATAAGCCACAACGTCGTCATATGATGAATCATCGTCTGACTTGTGGCCCGTCCTGAACGCAGGAGCGGCATTAAGGTTAGCTAACGCATGAACATAGTTATATATATACTCCAGTTCCCTCTCCATCATGTCGAAGTCGATTATGGACTGGGTGTCCCTGTCTGTATTATGCTCCGGATAACGGCCCGTGGTAAAGACTATGGAAGGGATTTCCTTGGCATAGAACGCACGGTGGTCGGACGGATAGATCTCCCCCGATGTCAGTTCCGGATGGATCGGCTGGAGCTCTCCGGACAGTCGGTTGACGACAGCATTCATATCGACATTCGATCCCGTATAAGCGTAGAATCCGTGATAGCCCGTGCCGAGCATGTCAAGATTGACCATGGCATCTATCCTGGCCGACTCAGGGAATGAGCGGTCAAGGAAATACCATGCTCCGGCAAACGTCTCATTGGATGCGCCGAAGGCGGCGAAAAGCACAGAACGCCTGAACATGATGGAATTCGTCTTGACCATCCTTGCCAGTTCGACAAGCATCGCAAGTCCGGACGCATTTCCATTTGCGCCATAGAAGACGCGCTCCACCGGCTTTCCGTCCACTGTCATGGTCATCGTTCCGATGTTGTCAAGCCTTGCGGCGACAACTATATAGTCGTTTCTGAGGGTCTTGTCATACCCTTCGACAAAACCTATGACATTCCTTGAGGTAAG
Organism: Bacteroidales bacterium; assembly: GCA_017461285.1. Next base: position 14,325 of record JAFTYS010000062.1, read on the forward strand.
CGTGTCACCGTTTTCCTTCTTCAGACCGAACAGGTCGCCTCCCGACGGTGTCAGAAGCTCTATCCCATATTCCTTGAACATCCGCTCGACATACAGAGCCGCTTCCTTCTCGCCCTCGGATCCGGCCTTGCGGCCCTCCATGTAAGCAGCCGAAAGGGTGCGGACATGGGACTTGAAGGCAGCGACCGTCTCGCTGTCGTCAAGGTCCTCATACGCAGCCCCGCTGCGGAACTGGGCTGAAAGAAGCACAGGCATCAGAGCCAATGCGGTCATCAATACAAATCTTCTCATCTGCTACTCGTTTACAAGTATCCACACATCCTTCGGACAGAAGCTTTCCTTCCTTACACTGTTCAGCTCGTCCAAAGCATCTGCCAGCCTGTTCACAGGACTCACGCCTACAGCGATCAGACCGCCCTTACCAAAGCTGATCAATGCTGGCGTATATCCGGCATCCTTCACGACCTTGAAAAGCCCTTCCGCGTTCGCCCTCGATCTGAATGAACCGAGGATTATATAGTACCTTGCTTCAAGTTTTGTCGCGAAAAGACCGCCTAGAGATGCCGGATTCAGGATGGATCCGCCGAGCTGGCGGATGGAATCCAAGGCATTCAATGAGTCCTGTATCATCCTCTGCTCCACATTGCGGAGGGAATCCAGGCGCGCCTGAAGGGCAGCCTCCTCCGCACGGAGGATCTCGATTCGCTTGAGCTCGACATCCTCACTGGTGGGACGTCCGGCAAGCTTGCGCATGAAATCGCAGCCTGTGAGGCAAAGCAACGAGACAATGACAAGAAGTATGCTACTCTTTTTCATATGGATTCATTTTTGCGTATTCGTGCAAATTTAACGAATTAATGGTCTGAGACAAAATAATTCTTGATATATTTGTACTCATAACAGCTAACAGGCATTGTCGGGAGATAAATATTTCATATTAAAAGCCTTGCTTGCCGCCATTTTCCTTAACGGAATGTGCGGCAGTTTCATCCATGCCCAGAAGATAAGGATTCCGACGGACCTTGAAACCGTACGTCCCATATTCCGCCAGGACACGCTGGAGATATGCTTCATGGGCGACATGATGATGCACGCAAGACAGCTGGAAACCGCATTCAGGAAAGACGGTTCATACGATTTCAGTTCATACTTCAGCCTTGTCGAAGACAGGATAAAGGATGCTGACATTTCGGTGGCGAATATGGAATACACCCTGGCAGGAGAACCATATGCAGGATACCCCTGTTTCTCTGCCCCTGACTCATACGCACGTTACCTTGCAGAGTGCGGGTTCGATGTGTTTCTGTCCGCTAACAACCACATCCTCGACAGAGGAAGCGAAGGAGCGGCAAGGACCGCAGACATATACAGGATGCTGGCCCGGGAAAAGGGAATAATGTTCACCGGACTCGCTTCGGACGAAGAAGAGCGCAAGAACAACTACCCCCTCTTCATCCGCAGGAAAGGAATAAGCCTCGCCATGGTGAATTTCACATACGGGACCAACCTCGGAAACACCGCACACTGGCCGAAGACCAATTACATGGGCAACCGCACTGAAATCGGCAACGCGCTTGAGACCTCGCAAAAGGCGGATATTGTCATAGCGCTTCCTCACTGGGGACCGGAATACACTCTGACCCATTCGGAGGATCAGGAAAAGACAGCAGGATGGCTGATACGGAACGGAGCTGACATAATAATCGGAACCCATCCGCATGTCGTCCAGGATACGGCCAGGATCAACGGAGTGCCGGTCATATATTCCATAGGAAACGCCGTCTCCAACATGAGCGCAGCGAACACCCAATTGGAACTTATGGTCACGCTGAAGATTGTGCGCCACTGGAACGGTGACATAACCATGCTTGAGCCGGAACTGACATGGCTGTGGTGTTCAAGACCGGGAGGATTTACTGACGACTATACCGTCATCCCGGTAGCAGACTATCTTGGCAGGAAAGATGAATGGAAGGGAGAATGGGACTACGACAAGATGAAGACAACATTTGAAAGAGTAAGAAAAACAACAGATAGATGAGCAGACAATCGATCAAGCTTGAGGCGATTGACCCTATAGAGATATATGGGCCAGCCAACAAGAACCTGGAGGCCTTATGCGGGTATTTTCCGGAACTTAAAGTAGTTGCAAGGGGCAACGAGATCATCCTGGACGGAAAGGAGAAGGATGTGGAGGACTTTACGGTAAAGCTCCATATGCTTATAGAAAGACGCAAGCATAAGATGAACGTGACCCCATACGACGTGGAGGATCTGTTTGACGGAGAATGCACCCCCGACAGGTTCAAGCTGTGCGGAGATTCGGTGATCGTGCACGGCAATGACGGAAAGCCTATAAAAGCGAGAAACCGGACACAGCAGGAGATGGTAAAGGCATATTTTGAGAACGACCTGATCTTCGCCGTCGGTCCAGCCGGTACAGGAAAGACCTATATAGCCATAGCACTTGCAGTCAGGGCATTGAAGAACAGGGAGATCAAGAGGATCATCCTGACCCGCCCGGCAGTCGAGGCGGGCGAAAGGCTGGGATTCCTCCCGGGAGACCTCAAGGACAAGCTGGACCCGTATCTCCAGCCTCTCTACGACGCACTGGGAGACATGATTCCGGCAAAGAGACTCCAGGAGTTCATGGCGGAAGGAACGATCCAGATAGCTCCTCTTGCATACATGAGGGGACGCACTCTTGACAGGGCATGCGTCATACTTGACGAAGCACAGAACACCAATCTGGGACAGCTGAAGATGTTCCTTACCAGAATGGGATGCGACGCGAAGTTCATCGTTACAGGAGACGCCAGCCAGATAGACCTTCCGAACAAGAGAGACTCCGGCCTGCTGAAGGGAATCGAGCTGACCAAGGGAATCAAGGGCATAAAGACCATCACGTTCCGAAATGAGGACATCGTCCGGCATCCGCTCGTGACAAAGATAGTCAAGGCATTTGAAAAAGGGGAAACGGCCGAATAGCCATTTCCCCTTTTTCATCTTATGTATCAGGCTGTTACTGTGCGTTTGCCTTTACATACTCATTGTACTTGTTGTATCCCTGCATGTACTTGTCATCAACTGATGAGAAACGGTAGTAGATGTTCTTGAGATACTCGGCAGCGTTAAGCTTCACCATGTCGTTCTGTGACACTTCGAATGCTTTCTCGAAAGGCTCGATAGCGTCAAGAAGAGCCTGCTCGTACTCCTTGACAAGAGCATTGTACTTAGCGTCATCAAACTCGTTCTGCGCCTTGTCTGAAAGCATTACAGCCTTGTCGTAAAGAAGGGCACCCTGTCCGTGATATCCGAAATCGTAGTTTGGATCTACGGTTTCGCACTCCTTGTAAGCTGCAAGAGCCTTGTCGTAGTCTCCGAGCTGCTTGTGGATGTTACCCTCTACATAGTAAAGCGATACGTTCTCAGGCTCGTTCTTCTTTGCCTCGCCGATGAGCTCGAAAAGTCTGTCTGTGTTCTCGCCGCTCTCGATGTAGTAGTTGATCAGACCGATAAGGATGCTCTGGCTCTGAGGGAACTTCACGAAGCCGGCCTCAAGAGTCTCGACTCCCTTAGGCTTGTCACCGAGGTTGAAGTAAACGTCACCAAGCTTTGCATATACCTCTCCGTTATCATAGTAGTAGTTCTCTGCAAGGCATCTCTCGAAGTAAGTCTTTGCAGTCTCAAAGTCCTTCGATGCCCAGTAGATATATCCTGCATTGTAAAGAGAAGTAGTGTCTACAACTGAATTAGGAGCAGTCTCTGAAGCCTTTGCAGCCTTACCGAGGAGCTCTCCAGCCTTCTTGTAATCACCAAGAGAGTACTGGTTCATACCGTCGATGAAATATTTCTGCTGGATCGACTGGATACCTGTCATGATATCCTTCTCCTTTGACTTCTTCACGTCTACCTCATATGCCTTTGCATAAGCCTCGAGTGCGTTTGCAAGAGGATCTTCGAATACAGGCACTGTAACCTCGACGATTCTCAGGACGTCTGTACCATCGAAATAGAGGTTCTTGTTGGCATATACTTCCTTCTTGAAAGGAGCACCGTCAACGACCACGTCCTCTACTGATACAGGCTTCTCGTTGCCCATCATCATCTGAAGCTGGACGCGAGGGCTGTTTACAAGAATATTTCCTACAGGAGCATCATATGCATCCATGTAAGAAGATGCAAGCTTGAGCCAAGTCGCCACCTTTGTGTTCTTCTTAGGGTTCTGAGCAGCTTCCTCTGCTGCGAGAACAGCCTTCTTTGCTGCCTCTGGAGATTTAACCTGTGCATCAGCCGCCTGGACTGCCAGGAGGAGCGCCAATGCGATTAAAATTCTTTTCATAATGTTTTTGTATTAAGTTATTTTATTCAGATACTTCAGTTGCTTCAGGCTGCTCGTGCTCTTCTTCAGACTTGTTCACCGCAGAAACCGCTGCAATCGCATCGCCTTCCTTGATGTTGATAAGCCTTACGCCCTGGGTCGCACGTCCTGCCACCTTGATGCCGGACACAGCCATCCTGATGGTAAGGCCGGAACGGTTGATGATCATGAGGTCATTCTCATCAGTAACGTTCTTCAATGCCACAAGAGAGCCTGTCTTTTCCGTTATGTTCAATGTCTTTACACCTTTGCCTCCGCGGCTGGTCTTGCGGTATTCATCAAAATCGGAACGCTTGCCGTATCCGTGTTCGCTGACAACGAGAACGCTGTGGGCAGCTGCATCTTCTGCTGACGGATCGTATGCGATCATACCAACCACTTCATCATCTTCATCAATATTTATGCCACGTACGCCGGAAGCGGTCCTTCCGAGAGCTCTTGCGTCAGCTTCATCAAAACGGCAGCAGCGTCCCTTACGTCCTGCAAGAAGGATTTCGCAGCTTCCGTTTGTCATTACAGCTTCGAGAAGTTCGTCTCCGTCGCGGACCGTAATCGCGATGACACCATTTGCGCGAGGCCTTGAATATGCCTCAAGAGAAGTCTTCTTGATGATACCCTTCTTTGTGCCGAGAACTATGTAATTATTGTTGATATAGTCCTCGTCCTTGAGGTTCTTCACGTTCAGGTATGCCTTGATCTTGTCGTCGGACTCGATGTTGATGACATTCTGGATTGCACGGCCCTTTGAAGCGCGCGAGCCTTCCGGAATCTCATATACCTTGAGCCAGTAGCACTTTCCGTTCTGAGTGAAGAGGAGCATAGTGCTGTGCATGTTCGCGACATATATATGCTCGATGAAGTCTTCGTCTCGGGTAGCGCTTCCCTTCATGCCGACTCCTCCCCTGTTCTGGAGACGATACTCGGTGAGGGACGTTCTCTTTATATATCCGAGATGGGAGATGGTGATCACAACATCCTCGTCAGCATAGAAGTCTTCAGGATTGAACTCCTCGGCAGAAAGCGCGATTTCAGTCCTTCTGGCATCGCCATACTTCTCCTTCATCTCCGTCGTCTCGTCCTTGATGATCTGCATCTGCATGCTCTCGTTCGCAAGGACATCCTCGCAATAGCGGATGAACTTCATCAGTTCGTCATACTCGTTCTGAAGCTTCTCCCTTTCGAGACCGGTGAGCTGACGCAGACGCATCTCCACGATTGCGGTAGCCTGTGCCTCGCTGAAATCGAACTGCGAGATCAGCTCGCTCTTCGCCTCGTCAACGCTCTTTGACGCCCTGATGATATTGATGATCTGATCGATGATATCGAGCGCCTTGAGAAGTCCTTCGAGGATATGGGCTCTCTTGCGGGCCTTCTCGAGGTCGAACCTGGTCCTGCGGAGGATCACCTCATGCCTGTGCCTTACGAAATACTTTATCAGCTGCTTCAGATTGAGCGTCCTCGGACGTCCTCCCACAAGGGCGACATTGTTTACTGAGAAGCTCGACTGGAGCGGAGAATACTTGTAAAGCATGTTGAGTACCACATTCGCGTTCGCATCCTTCTTGAGGCGGATCACGATACGTACTCCCTTCATTGTGGTCTCGTCATTTATGTATGCGATTCCGTCAACCTTCTTTGTCTCCACGAGCTCGGCGATCTTCTCTATCATCTCGCGCTTGTTGACCATGTAAGGAATCTCTGTAACCACGATCGTCTCACGTCCCGAGTCGCTCACTTCGATTTCGGTCTTCGACCTTATCACGATACGGCCGCGGCCGGTCTCGAACGCATCCTTTATGCCCTGGCGGCCCTGGATGATTCCTCCCGTAGGAAAATCCGGTCCCTTGACATACTGCATCAGCTCCTCGACCGTGATTTCAGGATTGTCGATATATGCGCAGATCGCGTCGCAGCACTCTGTAAGGTTGTGCGGAGCCATATTTGTCGCCATACCTACAGCGATACCTGAGGATCCGTTAAGGAGAAGGAGCGGGAGCTTCGTAGGAAGCACAGTCGGCTCCTGGAGCGAGTCGTCGAAGTTGTTCTGGAAATCTACCGTATCCTTGTCGAGGTCTGCAAGAACCTCGTCAGAAAGCTTGGAAAGCTTTGCCTCGGTATAACGCATCGCAGCTACCGGGTCGCCGTCCATGGAACCGAAGTTACCCTGTCCGAACACGAGAGGGTATCTCAGGCTCCAGTCCTGGGCCATACGTGCCATAGCGTCATACACGCTGAAGTCACCATGCGGATGATATTTACCGAGCACCTCACCGACAATACGGGCAGACTTCTTGGTCTGGCTTGTCCATGTCAGTCCGAGTCCTTCCATACCGAAGAGCACCCTTCTGTGCACCGGCTTGAAACCATCCCTCACATCAGGAAGAGCACGGGACACGATCACAGACATCGAGTAGTCGATATACGCACTCCTCATCTGCTGATCGATGTTCACCTGCTCGATCCTACCTGTCTTCATCTCATTTTCCATATGATGTTTTTTATCTTTTTACACTTTTAAGCATATCTTCGCAAAGATACGATTTTTTTAGTAATTTTGTGCATCATTAGGCAATTTTATTATGGAAATCAGCATATCAGACGAACTGAACTCGATCATCAACTATTCCCGTGAGGAAGCCATGAGAACAGGCAGTTACGGAATCGCTCCTGACCACCTGTTTCTGGGCATCCTGCGGCATAGGGAAAACTCTGCGGTAGACGCCCTGATAGGCACCGGTGCTGACATAGAGGAACTTAAGCAGTTCATCGACAGCAGGATATTCACCAACGAGCACATACCGTATTCCGACATCGACAAGGTCAGCTTCTCCAGGGGCACGCAGAACGTGTTGAGCTTCACGATATTGGAGGCGACGAAGCTGCGTAGCCGCCAGGCGGCACCGCAGCATCTTCTCCTTGCCCTGATGAGGGCGAACGGCTCATACGGCTGCTCGTACCTCAACGACACGGGCATAGATTACGGTATGCTGTTCAGGTATATGGACAGGAATTCCATGCTGGACAGAGGCCCGGAAAACGATCAGAAGGAAGGAGATGACGATGGAGACGAAGCCCCGCAGATCAGGATAAGGCAGGTGGCAGAAGAGGAAGAGAAGGGGCCGTCCCCTCTCGAGGAATTCGGATATGACATAACACAGGCAGCCCGCGAAGGCCGTCTCGACCCGCTTGTAGGCCGAGAGGATGAGATCCAGCGCGTGATACAGATACTGGGACGCAGGCGCAAGAACAATCCTATGCTTGTCGGCGACCCGGGCGTGGGCAAATCAGCCATAGTTGAGGGAATCGCGATAAAGATCGTGAACGGGGATGTGCCGCCGGTACTGGAAGGCAAGAGGCTCATATCACTCGACCTCGGCTCGATAGTCGCAGGCACGAAGTACCGCGGCGACTTCGAGAAAAGGCTCAAGAACATAATCAATGAAGTGGCGACAAGTCCGGACGTCATCCTGTTCATCGACGAGTTCCACACCATAGTCGGAGCAGGAGGAGCATCCGGCAGCCTGGATGCGGCGAACATGCTCAAGCCCGCACTGGCCCGTGGGGACATCCAGTGCATCGGAGCGACCACGATGGACGAATTCAAGAAGAGCGTCGAGAAGGATGGGGCTCTGGACAGGCGTTTCCAGAAGATCGTAGTGGAACACACGGACATCCCGCATTCTATATCCATCCTCATGAAGCTGAAGACCAATTACGAGAAGCATCATAACGTCATATACACCGACGAGGCCATCGAGGCATGCGTCAGGATGTCGGAAAGGTACATCACCGACAGATGCCTTCCCGACAAGGCGATAGACGCGATGGACGAGGCAGGATCTAAAGTGCGGCTAAAGAATCCGAAGAAGACCGGACACGTCACAGCTGAAGATGTGGCGGAGATCATATCCAAGATGACAGGCATCCCTTCAGGAAAAGTGGCCGAAAACGAAGGAAGCAGGCTCATGAAGATGCATGGCATCCTGAAAAAGAGGATAATCGGACAGGACGAGGCTATCGAGAAGGTGGTAAGGGCTATACAGAGGAACAGGGCTGGAATCAAAGATCCGGGCAAGCCTATCGGCACATTCCTTTTCTTCGGTCCGACAGGCGTCGGAAAGACCCAGCTTGCTAAATCTCTTGCAGAGTATCTGTTTGATTCAGAAGACAATATGGTCAGGCTTGACATGAGCGAATACATGGAGAAGTTCAACGTATCGAGGCTGATCGGAGCCCCTCCGGGATATGTGGGATTCGAGGAAGGAGGACAGCTCAGTGAACGTGTAAGGCGCAAACCTTACTGCGTGGTCCTGCTGGACGAGATAGAGAAGGCCCATCCAGATGTATTCAACATCCTGCTTCAGGTGCTGGACGAAGGAAGGCTCACCGACAGTACGGGCAGAACCATCAGCTTCCGCAACACGATCGTCATCATGACATCGAATGTGGGCAGCCGCGAGCTTGAGGAATACGGAAGCGGGGTCGGATTCAGCACATCCAGCCGAAACGTGGAAGGAAACCGTAAGTCCGTAGTGGAGAAGGCCGTCAGAAAGGCTTTTCCGCCGGAATTCATCAACAGGGTGGACGAGCAGGTCTTCTTCAGGCATCTGGAAAAGGACGATCTTGAAAAGATCATAGACATCGAGCTCAAGGAGCTCAAGGCCAGGGTCAGGGAAGCCGGATTCGAACTGACAGTGACCTCTGCCGCGAAAAGGTTTGTAGCTGAGGCCGGATACAATCCGAGCTATGGCGCAAGACCGCTGAAGAGGGCCGTGCAGAAATATATAGAGGATCCTGTTTCAGAACAGATCATCACCGAAAGAATGTTCGGAGGAAAAAGGACTTCCGGAAAACTGAAAGTCGGCCTAAGCAAGGCTGAACCCGGTAAACTCGAGGTCCATTTCACCGATCATGTCGATCAGGGTTCTGTATGATTCTTCTGACGAGATCATCGAGCTGATGTAAGCGAGAGTTGTGTTGTCTGTATTCATATCTCTTGTCTTTAAGTTTGTAATGCAAAAGTAGAACAATCTTGTGCCAACTTAAGGCACATCCAATGAAATAATGACAAAACTCGTAATATTTGACCTTGACGGAACCCTTCTCGACACGATGGAGGACATAGCAGGCGCATGCAACCATGCGCTTGAGGCCTGCGGCTGCCCAGCAAGAAGGATTGATGAATACAACATGCTGGTAGGCAGAGGCATATTCAACCTGTTCAGAGGCGCACTTCCGGAAGACATGCGCACAGATGAGATGGTCGGAAAGATGCACGGACATTTCGTGCCGTATTATAACGAACATATATGCGACAAGACCAGACCATATCCGGGAATATATGAGATGCTGGACCGTCTTGCCGGGAATGGCATATCATTCGCAGTCGCATCAAACAAATATCAGGAAGGAACCGAAATGCTGCTGAAGAAGCTGTTCGGGAAATACCGCTTTGTCAGCATCCTTGGCCAGAGGGCAGGCAAGCCCATAAAGCCCGACCCGATGATCGTGCATGAAGCCATGGATGCGATGGAGGGAATACGTCCGGAAGAGGTGGTATACTGCGGAGATTCGGACGTCGACATGCAGACGGGAATCAACGCCGGAGTCCGCACCATCGGCGTGACATGGGGATTCAGGACACGCGAAGAGCTGGCATCGTATTCTCCATGGATGCTGGCAGAGAAAGCAGAGGACATTTCCAACGCCATATTGGCAGAAAAATAACACACATATGGAAAACAACGAAAGATATTCGGACAAGCTGGCGAAATACATACTGGCAGCTGCAGGAGTGGCGATAGTATGCGCTATCTGCTGGTATTTCCGCAGCGTACTGGCATACATCCTCATAGCCGTAGTGGTATCCCTCATCGCGAAGCCACTGATGGGACTGCTGCAGAAGATACGCATCAAGGGCAGAAAGGCCCCAGACTGGCTTCTGGCGGCATTTTCCATCATTACGGTACTTGCCTTTCTGCTGTCCGTACTCATGTCGGTGATTCCGATAGTAAGCGGCATAGTAAAGGACATCTCGATGGTGAACATCGAAAGCGCCGCACGCGGCATCGCTGCCCCTCTAGCGGAATTCAACGAATTCCTGAGGAACAGTTTCCCTCAGCTGGGAAGCGGCTTCAGGATCGAGGTAACGATACTCAACGAACTGCAGAAACTGTTTGACGTATCGGTATTCTCGTCTGTGCTCGGATCGGCGGCGTCATTCGTCACGAGCATGGCGATAGGACTGTTCTCTGTCGTATTCATTGGATTCTTCTTCATCAAGGACAACGGACTCTTCACGGAAATAGTCTGCGCACTCGTGCCTGACAAGCATGAGCAGACGACAGAAAAGGCCATATCCGACATCGGGTACCTGCTCTCCAGATACTTCATCGGAGTGATACTGGAAATGATCGGAGTCGCACTGATCAACTTCCTCGGCCTGCTGATGATCGCAAGGCTGGGATTCAATGCCGCCGTCGGAATCGCCGTACTTACAGGCATACTGAACGTGATACCGTATGTAGGTCCGTTCATCGGAATCGTGCTGGGAACCGTACTCGGCATCCTTCTCAAATACACAAGCGTCTCCCCTATCGGGCTCGACGTGAACTTCTGGATATTCACGGCCATACTGATCGCCATCTACTGCTTCACCCAGCTTATAGACAACTTCGTATACCAGCCGCTGATCTATTCAACCAGCATCAAGTCGAAGCCTCTTGAAATATTCATCGTCCTTCTCATAGTAGGCCATATCGGCGGTCCGCTGTCACTGATCATCGCGATCCCATGCTACACCGTGGTCAGAGTCATAGCCTTCCGCTTCTTCGGCCACATAAAGGCCATCAAGCGGCTAATCCCTGACGAAAAGCTCATAACAAACGAAAAGTAAAGACAGATGAAAAGGATATTTGCAATCATAGCGCTTCTGACCGTTGCAGCAACGGTTTCAGCACAAGAGACACAACTGTCTCCTGACGGCACATATGTATACGAGAAAAGGGACACATGCGACCTGTTCATGGACGTATACAACCCTGCCAAAGGGAGCGGAACCACGCTTGCAGGAAAGACGAAGCCGACTATAGTATTCATGTTCGGAGGCGGATTCGTCACAGGAACACGCGACGACAAGAGCTATAACCCATGGTTCAGGATGCTGACCGAAAACGGATACCGCGTCATCTCCATTGACTACAGGCTCGGTCTAAAGGGCACCTCAAAGGTAGGCATCGCACAGGTGAACGTTCTGGACAAGGCGATCCACATGGCAGTCGAAGACCTTTTCAGCGCAACCAATTTCATCATTGAAAATGCCGAGCAGCTGGGAGTAGAACGTGACAATATCGTCATCAGCGGTTCATCTGCAGGAGCCATCACCGTCATGCAGGCGGAATACGAAATTGCAAACAGGACATCGTATGCATCCGTGCTTCCGGAAGGATTCAACTATGCCGGAGTCATGTCATTCGCGGGAGCCATCCTCTCGAGAAAAGGCAAGGTGAAATACGAGACTGCGCCATGTCCTACAATGATGCTCCACGGAACTTCAGACAAGATCGTGCCTTACAAGCAGATAGCGCTATTCAATCTGGGATTCTTCGGCGGCGGAAAACTCGTGGATCGTTTCCAGAAGTTCGGATACGACTACAACATGTACCATTTCGTCGACTATGGCCATGAAATAGCCGGATCGATGAATACGACATTCGATCTGCAGCTTGACTTCCTTGAGGAAAATGTGGTCCAGGGCAAGAAAAGAATCATCGAGGCCTGGATTTCAGACCCCGATGTATGGAAAGGTTCGGCACTTAAGTCCCGAAAGGATATTTACGGCAATTAAGCATCCTGCTCTGCCAGCTTGTCAAGACAGAGTTCTATCAGCTTGCGTACCTGCGGCTTATAGTCAGGGTTGGATGCCTTATGGTGGCGATGGGCGATGATGCAGCATACCGTGCCTGCATTGTGGCCCAGATGAGCGGCAATTCCTGCTATTGCAGAACCTTCCATCTCGAAGTTGGTCACCTTCAGTTCGCCGAAACGGAAACTCTCGAAAGTATCGAGCATGTCCGGCATAGCCAGAGGCATGCGGAGGACGCGTCCCTGCGGTCCGTAAAAGCCCGAAGCAGCGATCGTCATGCCAGGGAAGGTGCAGTCGCGGAACTTCGCGCTCATCTTTTCTCCAGCCTTGACGAAATACGGATCAGGAAGATGCCTGTTCCACCCTGTATGTGCCTTGAAGGCCTCTTCTATGTCAGGCATGGCGATCTTCTCTCGGTCAGAATACCAGTTCAGAAGTCCGTCGCATCCCACTGAAATATGAGAGAACACAAAGGCTCCGAGAGGTATCTCCGGCTGGATTGCGCCTGAGGTTCCGATACGGAGGATGTTCAATGTACGGTGGACAGGCCTGACCTCGCGGGTCTCGAAATCAATGTTCGCAAGGGCATCAAGCTCGTTCATCACGATGTCGATATTGTCGGTTCCGATACCTGTAGAAAGGGCGGTCATGCGCACACCCTTGTATTTTCCTGTAACGGACACGAATTCACGTGAAGAGTGTCTGAACTCCTTTTCGTCAAAATATTCCGCAATCATATCTACACGTCCAGGGTCTCCTACCAGGATCACGTTGTCGGCAAGTTCTTCGGGACGAAGATGGAGATGGAACACCGATCCGTCGCCATTGATTATAAGTTCTGATTCTGCAATTCTCATGATATACTTTCTTTAAGAGCTTTCAAATATAGTTTTTTCCTATGAAATTTCCTATTTTTGTGCCAAAAGACAAACAGACAGGCATTATGTGGCAAAGAATCCAGACCTTATATCTAGGCATAGCGACTGCAATGATATTTTCAATGTTCTTCTGCACATTCGCGACCATCATCGGTCCAGACGGTGCGGAAATCACGATAGCGTACAGGGAAAAGTTGTCGTATCTGGTCCTTCTCATAATGCTGATCACCGCCCACATTGCCGCCACGGCAAGTTTCAAGACATTCTTCCTTCAGGCTCGCGTCAGCATCATAGCGGGTCTGCTTGCCATCGGCTTCCAGATATGGATCGGCATAGACATCATCCGCAACATGGACGAAATGTCATTCTCATTCACCGCCCTCTTCCCTCTGGCTGCAGGAGCACTTGATTTCATGGCTGCGAAACGCTCCATGGTCGACGAGATGACCGTGATGGCAGTCAGAAGCGCCAAAAAGAGCCGCAAAAAGAAAAGCCGGATCTGACATCCGGCCTTAATTCAGACAAGGGCGAAGGAAAGGGCTCCTTTGCAGCAAAGCTTGCCTTCGACCCGAAGCTCAGCTTCACAGAAGAACATGTTCGCACGTTTTCCGTTCAGCCGTGCAGTAATCTCGCACAGGTCCCCTGGTCTTACCGGGTGCTTGAAACGCACATTGTCTATACCGCTGTACAACGTCGTCTTTCCGACAATCTCGTCTTTTACAAGCATTGCACAGCTCTGAGCCATGATCTCGCACTGGATCACTCCGGGAACCAGAGGATTCCCCGGGAAATGTCCCTTGCAGAAAAACTCATCCTCGCGTATACGGTATCTGGCATGCGCTACGCCGTCATTGTCAATATCTATTTCGTCCACAAGGAGCATAGGCTCCCTATGAGGCAGAAACTGCTTCAATTCTTCTCTGTCCATGATGATTCGATTTACAAATAGGGATCAGCCGTTGTATTTCCTGAAAGCCACACATCCGTTGTGTCCTCCGAATCCGAGAGAATCGGATATGGCGATGGTAAGAGGGGCTTCGACAGGAACATTCGGAGTATAATCCAGATCGCACTCAGGGTCGATGTCGTCCAGATTGATTGTAGGAGGCACGACTCCGTTCTTCAACGCGAGCACAGACGCGACTGCTTCTGCTGCTCCCGCAGCGCCAAGCAGATGGCCTGTAGAACCCTTTATAGAACTCACATGCGCCTTGAAGGCATCTTCGCCCAGCGCAGTCTTGAAGGCCGCTGTCTCTGCAGTATCATTGAGCGCCGTTCCTGTGCCATGGGCATTGATATAAAGAACGTCGTCAGAAGTGTATCCGGCTTCATCCAGAGCCTGCCTGATGGCTGCCGCCTGGGTCTTTCCGTCAGGACGGGGAGCGGTCACGTGATGGGCATCGCAAGTATTGCCATATCCGCATACCTCAGCGATTATGTTGGCGCCACGGGCCACCGCATGCTCATATTCTTCAAGCACAAGCATGGCAGCACCCTCGGCAAGCACGAATCCTCCCCTGTTCCTGTTGAACGGAAGGGATGCATACTTCGGATCCTCCGCCCTGGTCAGAGCCTTGGCGTTCGCGAACCCTGCAATAGCCAGAGGAATCACGGCTGCTTCAGTGCCTCCTGTGATTATCGCATCGGCATATCCGTGCTTTATGGCACGGTATGCCTCGCCTATGGCATGGGTCGAGGTCGCACATGCAGTCACAACAGGGAGGCATGGGCCGCATGCATTGTTGCGGATGGCGATGTTTCCGGCCGCAATGTTCGCTATCATCGTCGGAATGAACAGAGGGGAAATCCATTTAGGTCCCTCAGTAAGTATCTTCTCGGTCTCGCGCACCTGGGTCGAAAATCCTCCGATGCCGGAACCGACGTAAACACAATAACGTGCAGGGTCAATATTTCCTCCTTCTGAAGAATCAAGACCGGACTCACGTACGGCCTGCCATGCGGCAGCGACCGCAAGCACAGTGAACCTGTCCTGCTTCCTAGCGAAAGGAGGTTCGATCTCATAATCCGCAGGATTGAAGTCCTTCACTTCTCCCGCAATCTTTACAGGGAGGTCGTCAGTAGGAATGGAAGTGATGAAATCTATGCCGCAGACTCCGTCCAGAAGATTCTTCCAATATGTCTGCACATCATTTCCAATAGGGGTAATGGCCCCGGTTCCAGTCACAACTACTCTTTTATTCATATCTAAGATCTAAGTTAAAGTATCATTCTTCAAACTTCGAGGCGACAGACCTCATCACCTTCTCTGCACCCAGTATCAGGTCTTCAACGATTGCCTTTGCCGGTTCGATGCGCCTTACCATGCCGGCGCATTCTCCGGCCATGTAGCTTCCGTTACGGTCACCTTCCTGCACGGCCTTGCGCAGGGCGCCGCTTCCGAATGCAAGTATATCTTCCTGCGGAGTGGCAGGATCGGACTCCATACGGGCAAAAGTCTTCGAGAAAGGAGTCTTGAGCGAACGTACAGGATGGCCAAGGGACTTGCCTGTGACTATAGTTGATATATCTGTAGCCTTAAGTATCTTCTCCTTGTATTCGGGGTGGACATTGCATTCTTCTGCAGAGAGGAAACGCGTTCCCACCTGTATCGCATCCGCGCCAAGCATGAATGCTGCCGCCGCACCTCTGCCGTCGCAGATTCCGCCGGCGGCGATCACAGGTATTTCCACTGCATCTACTACCTGAGGAACCAGAGGCATGGTATGGAGCTCGCCGACATGTCCGCCTGACTCTGCCCCTTCGGCAACCACCGCGTCCGCTCCGGCCGCCTGCATCTTCAACGCAAGCGCTACAGAAGCGACAACAGGAATAACCTTTATTCCTGCCTCCTTCCACATAGGCATATACTGTGCCGGCGATCCGGCGCCAGTAGTCAGAATCTTCACACCTTCTTCCACGACCATCTGCGCAATCTCTCCCGCATTAGGGGCCTGAAGCATTATATTCACTCCGAAAGGCTTGTCTGTCAGTTCCCTGCATTTACGGATCTGGGCGCGTACCGCCTCCGTACCTGCATTTATCGAGGATATCAGTCCAAGGCCGCCGGCGTTGGATACCGCCGCAGCCAGAGAGGCATCGGCCACCCAAGCCATTCCGCCTTGAAAAACAGGATACCGTATCCCGAGCATATCACAAATTCTGCTTCTGATCATAATCATTCTCCTTGTGAATTTACAAATTTAAGCATTTTTATCATAGTATCACATTTTACCATTCAAAAAGGACAGCACCGGAGACAAAGCCTGCGCCAAAGGCGCTCATGGCGATCAGGTCTCCTTCCTTGAAACGGCTGTTCCGGCGGCATTCGTCCAGAAGTATCGGACAGCTCGAACTTGAAGAGTTTCCATGGTCGGCGATATTCACCGGAAACTTGTCGGCCGGCTGCTTGAGATAGTCCTGGATAGCGGATATTATCCGGACATTCGCCTGATGGAGAAGATAGTGGTCCACCTCATCGGCATTGACACCGGCATCTTCCAGAGTTCTGGAAATATCCTTAGACGCCGCCTTCACGGCAAACTTGAACACATCCTGCCCCTTCATCTGAAGCGGGACATCATGCTCTTCCTTGGTTATATAAGGAGTAGGATGCAGGGGTCTGTACTGCCAGAGCTTGTCCGTCGCGCTGGAAGCTGACAGCCTGATGCTCCTGATGTTGTTTCCCGGAGCAAGCACTGCAGCCCCGGCGCCGTCTCCGAAAAGGACGCAGGTCCTCCTGTCATTCCAATCGGTCATGCGGGTCGGTTCTTCAGCACATACGACAAGCACATTATTCACGCGGCCCGCCTTGTAGAACGACTCCGCAATTTCAAGGGCATGGATGAACCCGGCACAGGCACAGTTGATGTCCATGCACGGGCATGATGCACCGATGCCGCCCTGGATTATGCAGCTGAGCTGTGGAGTGACATACTCGTTCACCACATTGGAGCAGATAATGAAATCCAGAACTTCCGCCTTAAGCGATGCATCCACGAGAGCTTTCCTGGCCGCTTCTATGGCCAGGTCTTCAAGTTTCTCATCAGAAATCACATGCCGGCTTTTCACTCCGGTCCTGGTTGTGATCCATTCGTCACTTGTGTCCAGGAATTCAGAAAGCATGTCGTTGGTAACGATTTTTGTGGGAAGCGCGCTTCCCGTTCCGATAATCTTCATCTTCAACAGATTTTAATCACGGCAGCAAAATTATCCTGCCCGGAAATCTTATGAAAACATATGTGGCGGGGGCTCCCAGAATTTGGCGAAACCCGATTCGGGGGCCGGTAACGGTGGCGTTTTTTTGTTATTTGTGGCAAAATTTTCTACATTTGCCCTACTGAAACCCAAAAAACCTGAAGATGATTCTTAACGAAAAGCTTCCCAAATATCTTTTGGGGAAATACCAGCTGATAGGTACGGTGACCTTCTCCGTACTCTTTGCAGTAGTCTTTCTCAACATATATATCCCTTTTTCTGACACGGCATGGTTCGGCCTTGGAGATTCGATCATGTTCCTGTATACTGTGGTATTCATTGCCGTATCGATCTGCATACTGATATGCAGCAGGCTTATAATGTACCGCAGCAAGAGCATATTCGAGATGACCTACCTTTCATATATCATATGGTGCATCATGGAGATTCTGGTCATATGCGGATTCTATACATGGCTTACCACAGACATCACCCTGCCGCAGAAGGGCACAGAATGGGCGGTATTCGTCAAGGCACTGCGCAACGGATCGATAGCCCTGGGAATCCCATACCTGATTTCAGGGATGTACTTCGCCATCATAGACAAGAACAACACGATAAGGCTTCTGAACTATGAGAATGTAGTAACTGACGAGCCCGTTAAGCCGGATGCCCAGAAGCATAAGATAACATTGTTTGACAACAGCGGCGCACTGAAGCTGTCCTTGAATCCGGACAACCTCTACTACATCGAATCTGACGACAACTACATCAAGGTCTGGTACACAGACAGCAAGGGAGACCTCAAGCAGTACATCCTCAGATGCCGTCTTAAAACAGTAGAAGAGGACTTCAAAGGAAGCCCTCTTGTACGCTGTCATAGAAAATATATCGTAAACCTCAGCAAGGTAGCGATGCTCCGCAAGGAAAGTGAAGGATATGTCCTTGACCTTGACAACGAAGCGATTCCGCCTATTTCCGTGACAAAGACTTATACGGATTCAGTATTAAGCCACTTCACTGAACAGTCGCCTCTGCTGGAGCCTATGGAAGACTAGTTTTCCTGAGGTTCTACAGGAATCTCATCAATCCGCCCGAACACCTGAACGAAGGACTCGTCATCCTTTGCCACCCAGACCATTGTGCTCGCGGTAAGGCTCTTCACCACATAACGGTGGGCCCAGTCTCCGCTGTCATGATCATAGTTTCCGCGGATCACAGCACCCAGCTCGACATCCATATCGATATAATATGAGCCGCTCACCACATGAGGCACGTCACCAAAACTGTCGATGTTATGGTACATCGCATATGTCCTGTCATTCCTGAATATGTTCAGATATACATATGTTCCATCCGCCATCGGGGCTCCGTTCCATTCCACGAGCTCCCAATAGCCTGAAATATTGTTGGCATTCACCTCGAGCTGAAGCTCTTCAGGCTGTGAAAGATCATTCTTGCCGCATGAGAGGGCAAGAAGCATCATTGCGGCAAAAGCCACAGCTTTCATCATTTTCACTATATTCATATCGTTTGTCTTTTTATTCAAATCTTATCTTTACTGTTGCCTTGCTTGGAGCGACTCCAAGTCCTTTAAGGATCAGAGGGACCTCTTTCCGAGGCATTTCACCGGATGGATCATATGTGATGACCATCACTCCTTCTTCCCCGTCCTCAACAACTTCCGGACGCGTCTCGAACTTCAGGTCTGCCGGCAGGAACATATCCTCACATTCAAGCTTCAGCGGCCTGCCGCTCAGATTTATGAAATTCAATGTCTCCACCGCCCTTTCACCGGCAAGGAACAGAACTTCTGAACTGCGAAGCCTTATCCCTCCCATCTGGACCTGATAAAGTCCGGACTTATCCGATCCGCTCTCAACATTGACCGACAGACTCAGGTATGCGGCAGGAGCATTGCCTGGCATCGTATAGATAAAAACCTTATGGTCAAATCTTCCCAGATGTCCCTTCGGGTCATATCTCACAGTCAGACCTGTCTTATCCCCAGGCATCAGTCTGGTCTTTTCCGCTGATGCTGTAACGCATGAGCATGTCGTGCTGATCCTGCGTATATCGACAGGACTGTCGCCGGCATTGGAGATTTCAGTCCTGAATGTAGCCGGCGGATCGGCTTCTCGCATAGGGGCGGCATTTATGTGCCTGGTACCAAGGACCAGTGAAGAGGAGTCCCTTGACAGTCTTGGAGAATCCACTGCTTCAAGCGCTTCCCTCGAAAGGATCCTGATCTGTGCCCGGGCACTCTCGGAAGAGATGCCCAAAGACAGAAAGAGGAATATGACCGCAAGGACTCTCATCTTCTAAAGCCATCCGTTGCCGTTTGCGCGGTTTCTGACAGTTATGGTAAACTCGAACGACTCACCGCTGTCAGACTTTATCACAGCACTTGTCTGGCCTTCTTTTTCTCCCAAGAATACAATCGTGTCGCCTTCGTCGGCATAGACTGCCACTTCTTCGTCAGCAATGGTCACCGAGAATGTCTTGCCGTTCTTGAAATACATGGCCGGAGCGATCCTCACCTGGCCTCCAAGGGCAATATACAGGTTAGGGAAAGTCATCTCAACTCCGGCACCGGCAATCGCCTGAAGGAAGGCATAGGTATCGACCTGACCCTCACCCATCTTTCCCTTGTAGTCCTTGAGATTCATGCTAGAAAGATGCACCTCGGAAAGGTCAGCGACAAACTTGTAGAAGTACTTGAGGGAATTCATGTTCCAATACTCCTCGATAGGGCGGGCCGTGCTGTGGAGAAGGTCCTTTATCTCTTCTGCCTTCACATGCCTGCGAAGCTTCGCCGCATATGAAAGTCCAAGTGCGACGACTCCGGAAACATGGGGACATGCCATTGAGGTTCCCTCCATGTAACCGTATCCGGCAAGTTCACCGGCAGAACCGGTCACATTGTATGGAAGAGTGGAAAGGACACATCCCAATGCGCCCTTGTTCGGGTCTTCGCCATATTCGTAATAATAGTCCTGATCTCCTCCCGGAGCGCTTATCGTCGTGCCTTTTCCGTAGTTTGTGTAGACCGCAGGAGTATAGTCGCCTGCTGTCGCCGCTACTGAAACGAATTCCGGGTAGGCTGCAGGATAGCTGGCTGCAGGGGCATATTCATTTCCTGCCGCAAACACTACTATACCTCCATCTACAACGCCGTCTGGAGAACCCGCATTATGAACAAAATAGTCAAGGGCCTTGTATTCCAGCAGGTTGGACTGCTTCCACTGCTCGTCATCCGAGAACTGTGGCTGCCAGTCGTACGGATTTGCCGCTCCGGAGATGTAACCCCAGCTGCACTGAAGGATGACTGCGCCATTGTCAGCAGCATACTTGATAGCACGGACCTCATCCAGGACTGTTCCGGCCAATGCTCCTGAGAATATCTGGCATGACATTATCTTCACCCCAGGATTGTCCGGTGTTCCTCCGGCGATGGAAGATATTCCGATTCCGTTGTTGTTGGTAGCGGCGATGACACCTGCCACATGGGTTCCGTGACCTGTATCATATCGTCCGTTTGTTGAAATCACACCGCTGCCAGCAGCAAAGTTATATCCATGGTAGTCACCGGCATATCCGTTGCCGTCGTTGTCTTCATTTGAACGCCAGACCTCTCCCTCGTTTATCCACATGCTTCCCTTGAGGTCAGGATGCGAGAAGTCGACACCCTCGTCAAGGACGGCAACGATGATCGAAGGATCGCCTGTACAGAGTTCCCATGCCTTTGCGACATTGACGTCGGCTCCTGCGACGAACTTGGTCTCACCGAGATCTCCGTTGTTGACCATATGCCACTGAAGGCCGAGATGAGGGTCATTGAAGGCAGCAGTCTTGGCTGCGGTTCCCATCTGACGGATTTCGGAAGCTGTCAAAGGAACCGCCTTAGTATCCGAAGCCCTCTTGAGGGTACGGTTATATTCGACACGGCTCACTTCTCCAAGCTTGGCAAGATCAGCAGCAACCTTTTCCACCGGATGCTCGTCAGAGAAGCGCACTACATACCACAGATGCAGCCCCTCTTCACGGACCTTATCCTCAGAACGTCTGTCCACAGGGAAGACTCTCTCTATCTGATACCCTCCGACAAGATCCAGAACTTCATCCACTGTAAGGACGCCTGAACGGCTTGCCGGATCTTCGCCAGACCTGGTCACCAGGCCGGCTTCATCCAGAATCTTCGCCACACTCTGGTCGAAGCGGACAAGAAGTTCTCCGGCAACCGCATCTTCACATACCGGTGATACCTTCTGCGGCTGACGGGTTCCTTCTGTCAAAGGTTCCTCGACCGAACATGCTGAAAATCCGGCAGCAAGAGCAATGATTGAAAATAACGCTATATATCTATTCTTCATATTCATTATCCTCCGATTTTATGTTTGCAGGATTGTACTTCTTGTTCCTGTAATGCTCGTAATAGTAATCCATATTTGCAGGCTCATTCTCAAATCCGGCCGACTGTCCATACGATGTCTTTCCCTCCTGCATGAAAACAAGCGATGTAGGATACCATAAATCCAGTTTCGGATGGTAGAGCAGCCAGTCCGGAATATTTCCATGCAGTCTGTTGAGGTTTATCGCAAACAGGTCTGTATCAGGAAGTACCTTCGGAAGTCCGATGAGCACGGAAGGCAAGGTATCGCATGCATTGACTTCCTCAGCAGTCCACTTAGGGAAGGCTGTATCATCAGTCAGATCAGGGATTGTTCCTTCAAGATAGTTCACTGACAGTCTGAGGGTATCAAGATTATCCCACATGAGAAGCCTCTTAGGGAAGGATTTCTTTCCAGCCTCATCCACGTCAGACTCTTCGAACAATCCGCCGAAACCTTTCTTGTTGGTATTGCTCAGGTCATATATGGTGTTACGGACACATGAATTCATTATCAGAGCCGTAAGCTTAGGGAAGTTCTCCGGTGTAAGTACTTCCGGCACCTTCTGGAAATTATTGCTGCTGATATCGAGATACTCAAGATTCCTGAGTTTCTTGAACGAATCCGGCAGAGTTGAAAGTCCGTATGCTCCGATGGTAAGCTTACGCAGATTCTCCAGTTCGCATATATGCTCACCTGGATCAAGACTCAACAGGAAGGTATTGGTATTTCCGTATATATATATTTCTTCTGCTGCTGTGAGATACTTTATCTGGAACGGGATACCTTCCTTGGTACCGAACATAAAGAACTCTGCCCTCTTGACACGACCCTTGTTCTCGCCTGACTGCCAGACCTCCACACCGTCCCAGAACTCCATCTTTTCCGATGTGTCAAGTTCGGTCCAGCATCCCAGCGCCTGATGTATGGCGATTATCGCGAGGGAGTCTCCCTTTACACCGATCTCGATTTCATCGGCAGCATCCTGAGTGATCTTGAGATCTTCCTTGATCGATGGCACGACATCCTGGCTTACAGGATTGAACTTCACCGTTGCATCACGTCCTTCAGGATTGAAGTTCACATTCCACTCGAACGAAACAGGAACCTGACGCGGTCTGGCCCCTCTGTCAAGGGTGAATTCCGGCATCCTGTATGACAGCCACTGCTCCGCACCTTCAGGAAGTTCCACCTCGAAAGGGACATTTGTCCTGACATTTACCTTGAACTTACGGTCTGCCAGATTCGCGTAGCTTGCAATATTCACTTCAGGCTCATCCAATGTTATCTGATATGGGAATCCTTCCTGTCTGACAGTAAAGTCCTTCCTGTCATTCGTCTTCTGATTCTCGATTCGGACGACAGCCTCTCTCGAAGTGACCGCCAGAGCCGAATCAATGATTATACGGCATTCGACAGATCCGACTCCGTTTGCAGGGGACACGGTAATCCAAGGTTCCTGAACAGTAGCGACCCACTTGTCTTCCGAACTGATGCTTACCAGTTCCACACCACCTTCCGGTCCTATCTCTATCACATCTGCATCCAGATTGAAATCCACATGCGTTTCAGGAACACATGCAATGAATGAAAACAATGCTGCGCTTATAAGCGCAATTCTGTATATTTTATTATTCATGATCATCTCCTCCATCATTATTCGAGCATTGCCTCACATCCCCTGATATCCTGCGTCTTGTCATAAAGCAGGAAGTACGAACCGTTCATCCAGTTGTAGCATACGTCGGATGCATCAAAGACAATGTTTGGATTGTCACTGATGTCCAGGTAATAGATGAGATATGAAATGGTATCATCTATCTTTCCCAAATCATTTGAACCCATATAAAGAGCGCGGAGACCGGTATGGTTATACACACCTGTCGGCCATTCCTTAAGACAGCGCTCTCCCTTTTCATTCCTCTGTCCACGGATTGCAAACATCGTAAGAGAAGCACAGTCGAAAGGTTCGAAAGGAAACTCGGAGAAACGGTTGTATGAAACATCTATTCCATAGAAATACGGCATGTGTGCCGCATGGAATTCACGCGGTATGTCAGTGAGGTGGTTGTATGAGAGGTCAAGAGACATCAGATACTTCACATTCTCACCTGTAAACGACCCTGCAGGTATCTCATCTATTCCGCAGCCGCGAAGTATTATGTAGTCTACCTTCGACTTCGTGTCTGCCAGACACTTAGGATATTTGCCGAGTCTAGGATTGTTTGCAAGGGAAAGGGTCTGGATATAGACACCCTGGAAAGTTCCGTCTTCCGCTCCTTCAAATCCGTCTATATCATTATAAGAAAAGTCTACAGAAGGTATCACATATGTCGCATCTGCATCAAAGATATTCGGGAACTTCGTGAGCTTGTTGTATGAACATGAGAAGGTCTCTACATCCTCAATCCTGAAGAACAGCTTCTTGCCTGTGTCGCTGATATAATGCGGGAACTCGGTGATCCGGTTATTATCCAGATAAAGCTGTACGAATGATATGTCAGGGTATGCAGACTCGATTCTGCTGATCTTGTTGCTGGCAACGCTCAGCAGACCCAGTTTCTTCATCTCGTTGATTTCCTTCGGAAGGACTGTCAGGCTGCACTCGTTCATGTAAAGGATCTGTACAGACTTGCCGGCAGGGCCTGACGCCAGGGCGCGAAGTCCCTCATCGACATCCACCCACTGCGGATTAGCTGAAAGATTTACAGAAGTAAGGGACGGCATCTGTGCTATCACTTTCGGAAAGTTCTTCATCTTGCGACAGTTGTATATCTCGAAATCAGTCACAGACTCGAGTTCTGCCATAGAAGAAGGAAGTTCCTCTATCTCACCGTTGGCGATGAAGAATGTCTCAAGCTTCTTGAGTTTGCCGATAGATTCCGGGATGCTCCTGAGGCCGTTCGTAGCAACGCCAGGGAGCACATCTTCCATAGGCTTTATCTTCATGTCTCCGGTCTTCCTGTCGATTATCTCATCTTCAGTCATTGTCTGATAAAGGGAGATTTCAGGAATGGATATGCCATGTTCCATAAGTCCACGTGCCACCGGTTCAGAGAACTGGGTAAGGGTATGGGTGCGGCGAAGATACTCCTTGTGCCTCTCCATCCTGTTTGAAGCGCTCATTCCGAACTGGACAGTCGGGTCATTATCCAGCCTGTTTGACTCGTTGTGGTTTCCAAGATAAAGCTCCACAAGCTCTGTCAACTGGCCTATCGCATCAGGAAGATCACCGCTGATACCGAAACCGGCAAGGGAAATCAGGGCGACACGTCCGTTGTCATGGAGCTTGACGCCAGGCTGTGCACCCCAAAGGTCCACATCCTTATTGAAGTCCCAGTTCGCACCTGTGTTCCATTCATCTCCACGATAATACCAGTTTTCTCCATCCAGTGCTTCCCAGATCACTTTCAGAGCATAATAATCCTTTATATACTCATCCGACTCCTTGAGCAATACAGGAACATCCGCTTCTGCCACTCTGTTGTCATAGACATCAAATTCTGGTGACACTGCCTTCGTATTGGTCTCCAAGAGAGTCTTGTCCGAACTATACAGGGTATAAGACGTCACCACATATTTGCCGGCCTGGAGAGATACAAGGGTGTCACAGACGCTCGAAGAAGTCTGATAGCCGTCTTCAACATCATCATCCTCATCAAAATGCAGAGAGAAATCCACAGGCAGCATCCTGAACACGAACGGTACGCCCGTTGATGTCTCCTTGACCGATACGTCAGCATAACGTATCACGTCGAATGTATACTCTTTGCCATCCGCCCTGGTATCAGGAACGAACTGCTTTACAAGAGTAAATCTGACCTTTCCACGAGGAGTCACATCGGCAACCAGGTCATGGATGCTCACCCCACCTGCCACTATCTGGAAGGAGCCGGAAGCATTTCCATAATAAAGTTCATTATCGACCTTGTCATAAAGGGTGAATGACGTCACCTCATATTCTCCAGCAATCAGCTGAAGCTTCTCGCTCCTCATACCATATTCTGCAGCTTCGTCATCTGATGCGGTGAGAACCAATGTCTGGGACAGTTCCGTATCCCCATACTTCAGCATGACCATTACCTTGGCCGCATCGTGAAGATACTGCATCTGCGAGACTGTAGCCTTGGTATCGTCATAGGATGCTTCCTTGTAAAGCTTGAACTGTACATATCCGTAATCCTTCTCACGATAGTCCGGAGCATTCTCCTTTGCACATCCTGCAAGGAAGAAGACAGCCAGGAC
>JAFTYS010000063.1 GCA_017461285.1 Bacteroidales bacterium
ATCATCAAAGATTCTTCTTGATAACGATATAAATGATTACACTAACTGTCATTCTGAGCCTTCAGCCCTGAGCGGAGCCGAAGGGGCAGCGAAGAATCTTTATTGTAAGGATGCTTCACTTCGTTCAGCATGACAGTGAAGCATCTTCAAAGATTCTTCTTGGTAACGATATAAATGATTATACTAACTATCATTCTGAGCCTTCAGCCCTGAGCGGAGCCGAAGGGGCAGCGAAGAATCTTTATTGTAAAGATGCTTCACTTCGTTCAGCATGACAGTGAATGGATGATTTCTGAAGTGCAGACAGATATATCATTACCTTCTTCTTCAGTGATCAGAATGACAATGAATATTCAGAACGGCATTCTATATCTTTACCACATTACGTAGCTCTTGAAGGTAGTGAAATCCGTTTTAATTTCGTAGCTTTACAAGTTGAATCAAATCATTGATATGAAAAGACTTTCCGCACTCATACTCGGACTTGCAATTTCGGCCACAGCCATCTCTGCAAAGGTAACCGACTACGTTAATCCTTTCATAGGAACCACCAACTACGGCACCACCAACCCGGGAGCCGTATGTCCCAACGGAATGATGTCCGTAACCCCTTTCAATGTGATGGGTTCGGACCTCAACAGATATGACAAGGACAGACGCTGGTGGTCAACCCCCTACTCTTTCGACAACCGTTTCTTCACGGGATTCTCGCATGTGAACCTGAGCGGAGTGGGATGTCCCGAGGTGGGACTGGCTCTGACCATGCCTACAAGCGGCCCTCTGCAGGTGGATTATCATATCTATGGTTCCGAATATCAAGGCGAGACCGCACGTCCCGGCTACTACGGCTGCGAACTGACTGCATATGGAATAAAGGCCGAGGTCAGCGCCACCACACGCACTTCGGTCGAACGATATACTTTCCCTGAAGGTCTCGGCAACATTCTGATCAATTTCGGAGAAGGCCTGACCAACGAAACGGGCGCATGGCTGAGGAAAGTCAGCGAAACGGAAGTGGAAGGCATGAAGATGGCCGGAACATTCTGCTACAATTCTCAGGCGGTATTCCCTGTCTATTTTGCAATCCGCATCAACAAGAAACCTTCCGACTCGGGATTCTGGAAGTACCAGCCCGAGATGAAAGGTGTAGAAGCGGCATGGACTCCTGATGACGGCACATATAAGATATACAGGAATCACGGACGGGAAATCGCCGGCGACGACATCGGATACTGGTTCAGTTTCGAGACCGGAGAAGGAGAGCAGGTGGAGCTTCAGATGGGAGTGTCGTTCGTGAGCTGCGCCAATGCTTGGAAGAACCTTGATGCTGAACAGAAGCCTTTAGAGGAAGGGGTGAGCAATTTCGACGAGATCCGTCTTATGGCCGAAGCACGATGGGAGGATGATCTGTCGAGAATAAAGGTGGAAGGCGGAAGCGAAAAAGACAAGGAAGTATTCTATTCTGCTCTTTATCACACACTTATCCACCCGAGCACATTCAACGACGTCAACGGAGAATATCCTCTTACTGAATCCGAGAACATAGGCCGTGTTCCTCAAGGACAGACGCGATACAGCGTGTTCTCCCTCTGGGACACCTACCGCAATCTCCACCAGCTGATGACCCTTGTCTATCCCGAAAGACAGCTCGACATGGTACGTTCAATGATTGACACATACAAGTCATGGGGATGGATGCCGAAATGGGAACTATTCGGACGCGAGACATTCACCATGGAAGGCGACCCGGCAATACCTGTCATAACCGACACATGGCTCAAGGGTTTGCGCGACTTCGATATAGAGACAGCATACGAGGCCTTCGTCAAATCTGCCACGACTCCGGGCTCGGACAACCTCATGCGCCCTGACATAGACACATATCTTTCAAAGGGTTATGTTCCCCTCGGCGTATTTTCTGCAGACGCTTCAGGAGACAATTCCGTCTCTCATGCCCTTGAATATTACATCGCTGACCATGCGCTTTCGCTCCTCGCCGCCGACCTCGGCCATGATGAGGATGCCGAAAGGTTCCGCATGCAGTCGCTTCAGTACCGCCACTACTACTGTCCGGACTTCGGCACCTTCCGTCCGCTGCAGAAAGACGGCACCTTCCTCGAACCTTTCGATCCGCGGCAGGGTGAGAATTTCGAAGCCGTTCCGGGCTTCCATGAAGGCAGCGCATGGAACTATACTTTCTATGTCCCTCATGACATCCTCGGTCTGGCCAAGCTGATGGGAGGACGCAGGAACTTCGTCAGCAAGCTCCAGAAGGTCTTTGACGAGGGACTATATGACCCGTCCAAAGAGCCGGACATCGCTTATCCTTACCTTTTCAGATATTTCAAGGGAGAGGAATGGAGGACTCAGGCCCTTGTATCGCAGCTTCTCGACAAGCACTACACCGACCGTCCCGACGGCATTCCGGGCAACGACGACACAGGCACGATGTCGGCATGGGCGGTGTTCTCGATGATGGGATTCTATCCTGACTGTCCGGGAGAACCGTCCTACACCCTCACCACACCTCGTTTCGAGAAGGTCGAGATCCGGCTCGACCCTCGGTATTGCGGAGGAAACGACAGGCTTGTCATCACACGTTCAGGAGAAGGAGTCAGGATCAAGGGGATGACGCTCGACGGGAAAAAGCTCGGACGCTACCGCATCGGACATTCTGAGCTGGTGAACGGCAACATCCTGCATTTCACGACAACCGGTGGTGCCCTATAAAATACAGCTAATCAACAAGATACGATATTACCCCCTGCACAAAAAGGTAAGGGGATAAAACACTAAAACACTGATAATCATCAATTTATGCGACACGCCATAATCATAGCAGCAGCCATCCTTCTGACAGGATGCACCCACACAGACGACGCTCTGACAGGATATGTCGATCCGAAGATCGGGTCCGGCGGCCACGGCCATGTGTTCGTAGGAGCCAACGTTCCTTTCGGATTCGTCCAGCTCGGACCGACAAGCATTCCGCAGGAATGGGACTGGTGTTCCGGCTACCACGACAGCGACTCGACCGTGATCGGTTTCTCGCACACCCACCTCAGCGGTACAGGAATAGGAGACCTCTTCGACATCACCGTCATGCCTGTAGTCGGTCCTCTCGCCGGCAAGAATGACAACGGGTCAACAGACATGACCGCCGGAGAGCACCCCCTGACATTCGGTAGAGGAAGGGAAAGCGACCCTGACAACGGTCTGTGGTCTTATGCTGACAGAACCCGGGAAATCGCAAGACCGGGCTACTACAGCGTGCCTTTGCTCAGATACGGAATCACTGCCGAGATGACCGCCACCACCCGCACCGGAATGCACCGCTACACCTTCCCGGAATCGAAGAATGCCGGAATCGTCATCGACCTGCTCAACGGAGGATGCTGGGACAGGACCATGGATGCCTTCATCGAAATCGTCGATCCGCAGACCGGCCTGCCTGCCGGAACAGCCGCCAACAGCACGGCAACAGACGGTTCAAAGACAACAACTTCAGACAGTCAGAATGCTCCAACAGACGGCTCGCAGACTGCAAAGGAAGGCAGTACGGAAACAGCAGCAAAGACAGCCGCCGGAGGACGAGCGATAAGAGGCTACAGGATGTCCAGAGGCTGGGCCGATGACCAGAGGGTATATTTCTATGCGGAATTCTCGAAGCCTTTCAAGGAACTGACCATGCTCAGGACCGACCTGCAGATATGGACAGATGAATTCCGGAACATGCCGCTCTATGCACATGCATCATTCGAAACCGAAGAGGGAGAGCAGATAATGATGAAGGTGGGCCTTTCCCCTGTCAGCATGGAAGGAGCATACGAGAACATGAAGGCGGAAAATCCTGACTGGGAGTTCGAGGCAGTCGCCGAGGCAGCAGACAAGGCATGGAACGATGAACTCTCGAAGATCCGCATCGAGACCGAGGACGAGACGGCCGCCAGGATATTCTACACAGCACTCTACCACTCGATGATTGCTCCTGCCACCTTCTGTGACATAGACGGCGCTTACCGCGGGGCAGACGGAAAGAACCATGAAGACCCCGGCTACACGACCTACACCACATTCTCCCTCTGGGACACCTACAGGGCAGCCATGCCGCTCTACAGCATATTCCAGAAGGACAGATATGCGGATTTCATCAAGACCATGATCGCCATCTATCAGGAGCAGGGAAAACTTCCCGTATGGCATCTCCACGGATGCGAGACGAACTGCATGGTGGGCAATCCGGGCATAGTGCCTGTGGCCGACGCCATAGTCAAGGGCTTCGACGGCTTCCACCCTTATCTCGCATTCGAGGCTATGTGCGCCTCGGCATTCAAGAGGGACAGAGGTCAGGACCTGAGGATGAAATACGGCTACATACCTTGTGACCTCTTCAACGAGTCCGTGGCATACGACCTTGAATATGCACTTGCAGACGGCGCCCTGGCCAATGCCGCAGGTTATCTGGCAGAACATACGGACGACGAGACGCTGAAAGGAGAATATGAGAGAACAGCTGAGCGGTTCGCCCTAAGAAGTCAGTCATACAGACATCTTTTCGACCCCGAACTCGGATTCATCAGGGGCAGATACAGCAACGGACGCTTCCGTGAGGACTACAGCCCGTTCTCTTCGGCCCACCGCGCGGATGACTACTGCGAGGGCAACGGATGGCAATACACATGGCTCGTACCTCACGATTTCAAAGGCCTGACAGAGTGTTTCGGAGGCAAGGACAGGCTTCTGAACAAGTTGGATTCGCTCTTTACCGTGTCATCCGTC